>NZ_JBXAWK010000020.1:0-96161 GCF_057291755.1 Kitasatospora sp. UYEF31 | reverse complement strand
AGGACGCAGTTAGCCGGGCGACGCACGGCGCCGACCGATGCCTGAGCGAAGCGAAGGCAGCGGGAGGAGAACGCCGTGCTTGGAGCCCGGATCAGTTCAGTGCGTTTCAGTGACCTTCGCCAGCGCCCTCGGGAAGTCCGGGTCGAAGCCGCGGCCGATCGAGATCTCGTACGCCAGCTGCTGCAGCGGGATGATCTGCAGGATCGGCGCGACCTCTTCGGCAACGCCCGACGGGAGGACGAAGCCGGTGGACGCTCCGTCGACGGCGTCCCTGGTGCCGAGCACGCACAGGTCGGCGCCGCGCCCGTGCAGGCGCTCCAGGACCGGGGCCAGGGCGTTGCCGCCCGCGCCCTCGGGGACGATCGCGATGACCGGGCTGACGTTGTCGACCATGGCCAGCGGGCCGTGCAGCAGGTCCGCGCCGGAGAAGGCGTGGGCCGCCAGGTAACTGGTCTCCATGATCTTCAGCGCGCCCTCGCGGGCCGTCGGGTACGCGTATCCGCGCGAAGTCAGCACCAGGCGGTCGGCGAACCGGTAGCGCTGGGCGATCGAGGCGACCTCGGCCCGGCGGTCGAGGATGCCCGCCGCGAGGTCCGGGAGCGCGTCCGCGTCCGTGCTGACGCTGTCGGCCAGTTCCTCAATGAGCAGGAAGAGAGTGAGGAGCTGGGCGGTGTAAGTCTTGGTGGCCGGGGTGGCCTTCTCCGGCCCGGCCAGCACGTCGAGGTGCAGTTCGGAGACGGCGGCCAGCGGCGAGGCCGCGTTGTTGGTGACTGACAGGGTCAGCGCGCCGGCGGCACGGGCTGCTTCGGTGGAGGCGACCAGGTCCGGCGAACCGCCGGACTGCGACACCGTGATCACCAGGACGTCCCGGAGGTCCGGCTTGGCGTGGTAGGCCGTGGTGGTCGACATCGAGGTCAGGCCGGCGGGGAGGCCGAGCTTCACCTCGACGAGGTACTTGGCGTACAGCGCCGCGTGGTCGGACGTACCGCGGGCGGTGAAGAGCACAAAGCGCGGGGCGCGCTTCTTGATCTCCGCGGCGACGGCGGCGACGGCCGGGCGGCCTTCGCCGAGGATGCGGGCGAGGACGGCCGGCTGCTCGGCCATCTCCACGGTCATGATCGAGCCGGGGACGGCCGGTGCGGTGGCGGTCATATGCCTTACTCCTATGGGTCGGTGCGTACTGCCGGGGGAAGCGGGCCGGTCAGCCCTTGACCGCGCCTGCGGTCGCCCCCGAGGTCACCCGGCCCTGAAGGACCAGGAAGATGATGAGTACGGGCAGCATGAACATCGTGGATGCCGCCATCGTGGCGCCCCAGTCCGTACCGAAGGCGTCGTTGAACGACGACAGCCACTTCGGCAGGGTCTTCTGGTCCGGGTTGTTGATGAGCAGCATGTTCGCGAAGGCGAACTCGTTCCACGCGGTGATGAAGCCGAACAGTGAGGTTGACAGCAGGCCGGGGGCGAGCAGCGGGAAGATGACCTTCCGGAACGCCTGGAAGCGGGTCGCGCCGTCCACCCGCGCGGCCTCTTCGAGCTCCGGCGGCACCGCGGCGAGGAACCCGCGCAGCGTCACGAGCGTGAACGGCAGTGTCATCACGAAGTAGAGCAGCGTCAGCGTGGTCAGGTTGTCCAGCATGTCCGAGTCGCGGGCGATGATGAACACCGGGACCAGGAGTGCTTCCCACGGTGCCATCTGCGCGATGAACACCATGATGATGAAGGGCGTACGGCCCTTCCAGCTCATCCGCGACACCGCGTAGGCGGCGAACAAGGCGACGATCAGAGCAAGCAGCACGCCGCCGACGGCGACGTAGAGGCTGTTGCGCCAGAAGCCCCAGAACCCGTCCGCGTTCATCGCGGTCGTGAAGTGGTCGAAGGTCGGCGAGGTGGGGATGAACTGCGGGGTCTCGGACTGGATGTCCTTGTTCGGCTTGAAGGCCGTGGAGATCATCCAGTAGACCGGGAAGGCGGAGAACAGGGTGACGATCAGCGCCGCAACGTTCAGCGGCACCTTCTTCAGGATGCGTGTCTGCCGCAGCGAACGCGACTTCTTCGAGGACGGCTTCTTCACTGGGGAAGGCGTCTGCTTCACGGAGCTTGTCTGCGTCACTTCTCGGACTCCCGCTCCTGCTTGAACATCTGCCGGAAGTAGAAGGCGAGCAGCAGAGCGAGGATCGCCACCGTCAGGATGGAGATCGCCGAGCTCGCGTCGAACTTCTTCAAGGTCATGGCCACTTGGTAGGCGTAGACCGGCAGCGTGGTGGTCTCGCCGTCGGGTCCGCCCTGGGTGATGGCCCAGATCTGCGCGAAGGACTTGAACACCCAGATGACCTCAAGCGAGGTGACCAGGGCGAAGATCGGGCGGATCATCGGGAAGGTGACCAGCCGGAAGACACCCACCGGGCCCGCGCCGTCGAGGCGTGCGGACTCGTACAACTCGGTGGGGATGGTGGTCAGGGCCGCGTAGATCGTCAGCGCCGCGAAGGGCACCGACTGCCAGACGATCAGCAGGATGATGATCGCCATCGCGGACCGGCCGTCGGCCAGCCAGCTGTGTCCCTCGAAGGACGAAAAGCCGATCTTGACCAGGAGCCAGTTCACAACACCGAGCTGGGACTGGAACAGCCACTGGAAGACCGTGGTCGCCGCGATCACCGGGGTGGCCCAGGCCATGATCAGGCCTATGAGCACGGTGAAGCGCATCTTCTTGCCGAGCTTGTTCAGCAGCAAAGCGACCAGGGTGCCGATCACCATGATCAGCACGACGTTGACCGCTGTGAAGACGAAGGTCCGGCGGACCACCTGCCAGAACTCGGAGTCGTTGAGGACGGTCGAATAGTTCTCGAAGCCGACCCACTTGACGTCTCCGCTGATCAGCTCGCGGAAGCGGAAGTGCTGGAAGGAGATGACCAGGCTTTTGACGAACGGGTAGAGCAGCAGTACGGCGATACCGACGATCGCCGGCGCCACCATCAGGTACGGCCAGATCCGGTTGATCGCCGCGCCTGGCCTGCGGACGCGGTGAGACGCGGGCGGTTCGTCGGCAGCGTGCTTCTCGGGCTGCTTGACGACCGCGTCTTCCTGGGTGGCTGACACAGCTGCCTTCCCATTGGTCGGGTGTTGCACGGGGCTGGGAACTTCTGGAGCGCGGGCCACGGGCCCTTCCTCTGAAGCGCTGGACCACGGTGCGGACGAGGTGCCGTCCTGCGTTCCGGTGCGGTACGGGGTACGTCCGCGTCGGTACGTCTCACGTGGGGCTTCAGGAGGAAGGGCCCGTGGGGACCGCTTCACCACGGGGTGATTTCACCTTAAAAAGGATCAATCAGGCATTTTTTCCATGCTAGCCCCAACTCGGCTCTGCTCGCGCAGCGCTGAGGTTTACTGCTTCGCGTTGAGCGCCTTCTCGATGACGGCGTCGGCGTCCTTGCCTGCGCCCATCGCGTCGCCGCCGGTCAGGACCTTGGTGAGGTAGTCCTTGACCGGGTTCTTACCCTCGACCGCGGCCCAGTTGGGCGAGTTCGGGGTGGCGCGGCCGTTGATCGCGGCACGGGCCTGGGCAGCGGAGCCCGGGTCGGCCGAGACCGAGGTGGCCAGGGTGGTCTTGCTCGGCACGTAGGAGCTGGCGATGGCCAGCTTGGTCTGCCACTCGTCGCTGTTCAGCGCCTTGATGACGTCGTACGCCAGGTCCTGGTTTCCCGAGGACTCCGGGATGATCAGGTCCGAACCACCGGTGACGACCGCGCCGGGCTTGTCGGCGGTCTTGCCCGGGATCGGGAAGAACCCGAACTTGTCCTTCAGCGCCGGGTTGGACTTGATGACCGTGGCGGCCTCGCCGGGGACGGCGACGAACTGGGCGATCTTGCCCTGCGCAACGACGTCAGCCTGGAGCGGAGTGGCCTCGTCGCCGTCCTTCGGGCCCTTGCCGAGCGCCTGGAGCTTCTTGTAGAAGTCCGCGGCGGCGACGCCCTGGGGGGTGCCGACACCACCCTTCCACTTGTCGCCGTCCTTCGTGGCGAGGTCACCGTTCTCGTCCCACAGGAAGCCGGAGTAGACGTACCAGTTCTTGCCGGGCAGGTAGATGCCCTGCTGGTCGGCCTTGTTCAGCTTCTCGGTGGCGGCGATCCACTCGTCACGGGTCTTCGGCGTCTCGGTGAGACCCGCCGCGGACCACATGTCCTTGTTGTAGATCACAACGCGGTTGGCGGCGTAGAACGGCACGCCGTACTGCTTGCCGTCCAGCTTGCCGGGGTTGGCCAGACCGGGGATCCAGTCCTTGCCACCCAGCTCAGCGACCTTCGAGGACATGTCCTTGACGCCGCCGCTGGCGGTGTACTCGGCGACCTGCGTGTTGCCGACCTCGATCACGTCCGGGCCGCCCTTGGAGGCGAGCGCGCCGGTGACCTTCAGGCCGATGCCGTTCCACTCCTGGATCTGCACGTTGAGCTTGACGCCCGCGTGCTTGGCCTCGAAGTCGGCCTTGAACGACGCGATGTAGTCGTCCGGGGCGGTGCCCTTCATCAGCCACATGGTGACGGTCTTGCCGCCACCACCGCCCGCGGGGGCAGCCGCACTGCTGTCGGCAGCAGGCTTTTTGTCACCGTCAGAACCGCCGCAGGCGGCCATTCCGGTCAGCGCCGCCGCGACTCCAGCCGCGACGAGAAGACGACGCTTCACTCATCCTCCTCAGGATGCCAGGTACCGCTGCAGTTCAATTCGCGACCTTCCGCAGGACTCTCGCCGGTCACCTGGGGTGACACGTGTCAAGACCTACTGGAACTGGGAAGGAAGGTGAGCGAACCGTGAATGAGGGATGCGCGGTGACCTCAATGGTTTAGACCATTTTGGAGATTGGCATACACCAATTCGAGTGTCAAGGTTGGGGGACTTCTGACATCCGTGCGTTACAAAAGCGTCATGGAGAGTGACATCGGCACACCGCGTCCCCGGCGGCGCCTGTACATGCCACGATGGGGGCCGAACGGGTCAGGAGGGCACAACGTGAACGCGGACAACCCGGTGGGGACGGCGGCTGGCACAGCCGTGGGAGCCGCGGTGACGGCAGAGGCGCCAGGCGCCGAGGCGGCACCACGCGTGCCGAAGTACTACCGCCTCAAACGACACCTGCTCGAACTGACCAGGACCTGCCCGCCGGGCACCCCGGTGCCGCCCGAGCGCACGCTCGC
Organism: Kitasatospora sp. UYEF31; assembly: GCF_057291755.1. Classification (NCBI taxonomy): domain Bacteria; kingdom Bacillati; phylum Actinomycetota; class Actinomycetes; order Kitasatosporales; family Streptomycetaceae; genus Kitasatospora; species Kitasatospora sp. UYEF31. The sequence continues at coordinate 90,978 of NZ_JBXAWK010000020.1, read as the reverse complement.
CGGCGAGTTCGACATCTCCCGTACGACGGTGCGCCAGGCGCTCCAGGAGCTCGTCATCGAAGGCCGCCTGGAGCGCATCCAGGGCCGGGGCACCTTCGTCGCCAAGCCGAAGGTCGCGCAGAACCTGCAACTGACCTCGTACACCGAGGACATGCAGGCCCAGGGCCTCCAGCCGGCCAGCAGGCTGCTCGACGTCGGCTACATCGCGGCAGACGAGGAACTGGCCGAGCGGCTGGACATCAGGCCGAACAGCAAAGTGCTGCGGATCGAGCGGCTGCGGCTCGCCGACGGTGAGCCGATGGCCATTGAGGCGTCGCACCTCTCCACGAAGCTGTTCCCGAACCTGCGCCGGCAGCTGGTGAAGTACAAATCGCTGTACACCGCCCTGGGGGAGGCGTACGGCGTCCACCTCGGCGAGGCCGTGGAGACCATTGAAACCTCGATGGCCAACCCCCGTGAGGCGGGACTGCTCGGCACCGACGCCGGACTACCGCTGCTGCTGCTTGTGCGGCACAGCTTTGACACCGAGGGCCGTCCCGTGGAGTGGGTGCGCTCGGTCTACCGCGGCGACCGCTACAAGTTCGTGGCGCGGCTGCGGCGGCCGGCTCCCTGAGCCGTCGGTTGACACCCGGAAAGTGACAGACAGCACAGAGCCCGGCCGGTGCGCGTGAAGACCATTTCACGCCCACCCGCCGGGCTCGGAGTGAATTTGCCGTTCGCTCCGTCAACCGTGTGCTGAGACCGCAAGTCGCACGCCCGAAAGGTGTGTTGCACCTCCCGGGCTGCACGCTCACTTAAGTGATCCTTCCGCAGCGGGACGGCGGCCACCCGGGCCGAACGCCCCGGATCCGCGGGACGAAGGTCCCGGAATCTCCGTACGGTTTATGGTTCTTCGGGTGAGCATCCTCGTGGTCTCCGGGACCGACACCGGTGTGGGTAAGACCGTCGTCACCGCCGCCGTCGCGGCACTGGCCGCCGCGCGCGGCTCGTCCGTCGCGGTGGTCAAGGCCGCACAGACGGGCCTGGAGCCGCACGAACGCGGCGACCTCCAGGAGGTCGGGCACCTGGCCGGGCTCACCGAAGCGCGGTTGTACGAATACGCGCGCTATCCGGACCCGCTCTCCCCAGCCGCCGCGTCGAGGGTCTCCGGCCTGCCGCCGGTCGATCTGTACGAAGTCGCCAAACGCGTACGGACGCTGACCGAGAGCAATCGCCTGGTGATCGTCGAGGGCGCGGGCGGCCTGCTCGTGCGGTTCGACGAAGACGGCACCACTCTCGCCGACCTCGCGCACGAGCTGTCCGCGCAGGTGCTGGTGGTGGCCAGGCCCGACCTCGGCACGCTGAACCACACCGCGCTGACCCTGGAGGCGATGGCCCACCGCGGACTCGACCTGGCCGGGGTCGTGATCGGCTCCTGGCCCGTGGAGCCGGACCTCGCGCAGCGGTGCAACGTACGCGATCTGGAAACCATGGCGGCCCGTCCACTGGCCGGGGTGGTCCCGGCCGGGGCGGGTGCACTACATCCGGCTGAATTCCTTGTGGCATCCCGATCGAGCCTGTCCCCGGCACTGGGCGGTACGTTCGACCCGGCCGCGTTCCGGGCGGCCCACGATCCCTTGCGAGGTTCCCCGTGACAGAACTTCTTGATCAGTCCACAGTGTCGGACGTCGACGACATTCTGGCCATAGCCCGTCAGCAGGTCCTCGAAGAAGGCCGCGGCCTGACCGAAGACCAGGTCCTGCGGGTGCTGCGACTGCCCGACGGCCGCCTTGACGAACTGCTGCAGCTCGCCCACGAGGTGCGGATGCGGCACTGCGGCCCGGAGGTCGAGGTTGAGGGCATCATCTCCGTCAAGACCGGCGGCTGCCCCGAGGACTGCCACTTCTGCTCCCAGTCGGGGCTGTTCCCCTCCCCCGTGCGCGCCGCCTGGCTGGACATCCCGTCCCTCGTCAAGGCCGCCGTGGAGACTGCCGCGACCGGGGCGACCGAGTTCTGCATCGTGGCCGCCGTACGCGGTCCCGACGACAAGCTCATGAAGCAGATGCGGGACGGCGTCAAGGCCATCAAGGAGGCCGTCGACATCAACGTCGCCGCTTCCCTGGGCATGCTGACCCAGGATCAGGTCGACGAGCTGGCCGACATGGGCATCCACCGCTACAACCACAACCTGGAGACGGCTCGCTCGTACTTCACGAACGTGGTCACCACGCACACCTGGGAAGAGCGCTGGGAGACCCTGCGCATGGTGCGCGCGGCTGGCATGGAGGTGTGCTGCGGCGGCATCGTCGGCATGGGCGAGTCGCCCGAGCAGCGCGCGGAGTTCTCCGCACAGCTGGCCGAGCTGGAGCCGGACGAGGTGCCGTTGAACTTCCTCAACCCGCGCCCCGGCACGCCGTTCGCCGACCAGACGGTGATCGAGCCGCGCGAGGCGCTGAAGATCATCGGGGCTTTCCGCCTCGCGCTGCCGCGCACGATCCTGCGGTACGCGGGCGGCCGGGAGATCGCCCTGGGCGACCTGGGCACCGCACAGGGCCTGCTCGGCGGCATCAACGCGGTCATCGTCGGCAACTACCTGACGACGCTGGGCCGTAAGCCGGAGAGCGACCTGGAGCTGCTCGCTGAGCTGAAGATGCCGGTGAAGGCGCTGAACGACACGCTCTGACGTGTCAGACGGTCGAGTACGGCCGACTCCTGCGAAACGCCCGCGACGGATCTTGGTTTTCAAGATCCCGTCGCGGGCGTTTCGCATGCTTCACGTCTTTTAGGCGGTTTCGGGAAACCCCGTGCCTCTATGCCCGGACGATCTCCAACGAGTAGGTTACGGGCCACCCGGAACCAGACTCCAGCGCAGGAGACGGCTCGATGAGCAGCGGAACGACCGAAGACAAGACCCAAGAGAAGACAGTCCGCAAGAGGCCGTCGACGCGCGATGTGATCGTCTGGTCCGCCGTAGCCCTGGTCGGCGCGGTCTCGTGGGGTGTTGTGGCGCTGGCCCGCGGCGAGAACGTTTCGGCGTTGTGGCTGCTCTCCGCGGCGCTGGGCTCCTACGCCATCGCCTACCGGTTCTACGCCAGGTTCATCGTGCGCAAGGTGCTGCGCACGGACGACAACCGGGCCACGCCGGCCGAACGCCTCGACAACGGCGTCGATTTCCAGCCGACCGACCGGCGGGTGCTGCTCGGCCACCACTTCGCGGCGATCGCCGGTGCGGGACCGCTGGTCGGCCCGGTGCTCGCGGCACAGATGGGTTATCTGCCCGGCACGATCTGGATCGTGGCCGGCGTGATCTTCGCCGGGGCCGTGCAGGACATGATCGTGCTGTTCTTCTCGATGCGCCGGGACGGCAAGTCGCTCGGCCAACTGGCCCGGGAGGAGATCGGCCCGGTGGGCGGGGTCGCGGCGATCTTCGCGGTGTTCGCCATCATGATCATCCTGCTTGCGGTGCTTGCGATGATCATCGTGAACGCGCTGTCGCACTCCCCGTGGGGTGTGTTCTCGATCGCGATGACCATCCCGATCGCGCTGTTCATGGGTGTCTACCTGCACATCCTGCGACCGGGGAAGGTCCTGGAGACCTCGCTGATCGGCGTGTCCCTGCTGCTGCTCGCCATCGTCGCCGGGGGCTGGGTGCAGGACTCGTCGTGGGCCGGGGCGTTCACCCTGGAGCCCAAGACGCTGGTGATCTGCCTGATCGTGTACGGCTTTGTCGCCTCGGTGCTGCCGGTGTGGATGCTGCTCGCGCCGCGCGACTACCTGTCGACGTTCATGAAGGTCGGCGTCATCGGGTTGATGGCGGTCGGCGTCCTCGTCACCCTGCCGAACCTGAAGGCCGACGCGATCTCGAAGTTCGCCTCCAGCGGGCAGGGCCCGGTGTTCTCTGGTGCGTTGTTCCCATTCGTCTTCATCACGATCGCCTGCGGCGCGCTGTCCGGATTCCACGCCCTCATCTCGTCCGGCACCACGCCGAAGATGATCGAGAAGGAGTCGCAGGTCCGGCTGATCGGCTACGGCGCGATGCTGATGGAGTCGTTCGTCGCCATCATGGCGCTGATCGCCGCGTCGATCCTCGACCCCGGCTTGTACTTCGCGATGAACGCGCCGTCCGGACTCCTCGGCACGACGGCCGAATCAGCCTCCCAGGCCGTGCAGCACCTTGGTTTTTCCATCACCCCCGACCAGCTCACCGCCGCCGCCAAGGCAGTTGACGAGTCCTCACTGGTCGCCCGCACCGGCGGCGCCCCGACGCTCGCCGTCGGTATGTCGAACATCTTCTCGGAGGTGATCGGCGGGGATTCGATGAAGGCCTTCTGGTACCACTTCGCGATCATGTTCGAGGCGCTGTTCATCCTCACCACGGTCGACGCCGGCACCCGCGTCGGCCGGTTCATGCTCCAGGACGCCCTCGGCAACGTGTGGAAGCCGCTCGGCAACGTCAGCTGGAAGCCCGGCCTGTGGGCCACCAGCGCGGTCGTCGTCATGGCCTGGGGCTATTTCCTGTGGACCGGCGTCACCGACCCGCTGGGCGGGATCAACCAGCTGTTCCCGCTGTTCGGCATCGCGAACCAGCTCCTGGCGGCCGTCGCGCTGACCGTGGCCACCACGATCCTGGTGAAGTCCGGACGGCTCAAATGGGCCTGGGTGACCGGTGTCCCGCTGGTGTGGGACGTCGCCGTCACGCTGACCGCGAGCTACCAGAAGGTGTTCTCCGACGACACGAAGCTCGGCTTCTTCGCACAGCGGGACAAGTACGCCGACGCGATCGACGCCGGAAAGGTGCTCGCCCCGGCCAAGAACATGGACGACATGCACCAGGTCGTCACGAACTCGACGGTCAACGGCGTCCTGTCGGCACTCTTCGCGGTCCTCGTGCTGATCGTGATCGCCGACGCGACCCGGGTGTGCGTCAAGGCGGTCCGGGCGGGTGAACCGCTGAAGATGAAGGAGTCCGAGTACGTGCAGTCGAAACTCGTCGCCCCGGCCGGGCTGATCCCCACGGCGCGGGAGAAGCGCGAACTGGCGGCGGCCGGACCGCCGGAGCCCCGGGGGCACTGATGGCCGCCGTGTTGAAGAGGGCCTGGCGGGCGGGGGTCTGGTACCTCCGCCAGGTCAGCGGCGACGCCGACTACGAGCGGTACGTCGCCCACCGCAGGCGCGTGCACGGCGCGGCGGCCGACGTCATGACGGCCCGGCAGTTCCAGCACTGGCGCACCGCTGAGGAGGAGCAGGACCCCCGGAAGAACTTCCGCTGCTGCTGAGACTGGCGCTGGGGCCCTCGGTGAAAATGGTCCGGGTCCTTCCACCGAGCGGATGCTCGCGGGACGGCCCCGGACCTGTGTTGTGAGGATCGGTACGCTGCCTGCTGCAATGCCTTCGATCGACATCCAGCGCGTCAATGAGCACGCAGCGCTTCAATCAGCACATAGCGCTTCAATCAACACGCAGCGCTTCAATCAGCACACTAGGGAGAACCGTGACCCCCACCTGGTGCGACCAGTGCGGAGAGTCCGCCGACGCCGCCCACGAGTCGTGTGCGCGGCGGCGCGAGCTGGAGCCGCCGCGCTACTGCGCCGGGTGCCGTCGCCGCATGGTCGTACAGGTCACCCCGCGCGGCTGGACCGCGAAATGCGTCGAGCACGGCGTACGGTCGAACAACTAGGCAACCGCCCCGCTGGCGGGGTGCGGGGGAACGCCTGAGCGGCCGCCTAGGCGATGACGGCGATCAGGTCGCCTTCCTGGATGACATCGCCCTCGGCCACCTTGATCGCCGAAACGGTTCCGGCGTGCTCGGTGAGGACCGGGATCTCCATCTTCATGGACTCCAGGATCACGAGCGTCGCCCCGGCCTCGACAGTGTCACCTTCCGCAGCCACGATCTGGGCGACGTTAGCGACCATCTCGGCGTAGACCTCCTCGGCCATCGCGGTTCCTCCTTCTGGCCCGGATCACGGGCCCCATGGATCAGCACAGCAAAGTCCTGAGGAAATCCAACCACGCCGGGGCCGCTTAAACCTGTCGGCGGAACCGACAAGGTCCGTGAGCTGGATTTGTAGGTGTTGTCTCACAGTGCGCGGGCCGGAGTCACAGCACTTCGGCGAGCGCCTCGACCATCCGCGGGTCGAACTGCGTGCCGCTGCACCGGCGCAGCTCCGCCAGGGCCTGTTCGGCGGGGCGGGCCCGACGGTAGCAACGGGTGGACGTCATCGAGTCGTAGGCGTCCGCGACGGCGACCACCCGGGCCGCCTCCGGGATGGCCTCGCCGGCCAGTCCGGCGGGGTAGCCGCGGCCGTCCATGCGTTCGTGGTGGTGGAGGATGCCGCCACGGGCCTCGCCGAGGAACGTCAGGTCGCGCACCAGCTCCGCGCCGTGCGTGGGGTGGCGGCGGATCAGGTCCATCTCGACGGAGTCGAGCGGGCCCGGCTTGCACAGGACCTTCGTCGGGATCGCGAGTTTGCCGACGTCGTGCAGCGCCCCGGCGTAGCGCACGAGGGCGACACGGGCCTCGGGCAGGCCGATCCGACGGGCGATCAGGCCGCTGGTGTCGGACACGCGTTCGCAGTGCTGCCTGGTGTAGTCGTCCTTGAAGCCCAGGGCCTGCAGGAGTGTGCGCACGACGGCCTCGCCGGACACACACTCAGGGCCTTCCGAGCGGAGCAGGGTGAGGGTGACCACAAACGGATCCGCCCCGCACTGCGCGCGCTGTCCACCGGTCGTCTCAAGCGGCAGCATGCGGCACCCACCTCCTCGCACGGAGACTGTGGACGCACCCGCCGTCGGCGGGTGCGTCCCTCAGCCACCGACAATAGGTAGGCGATATCGCACTGCTGGACAGTTGACCGTTTTACGCCGTCACGTCACCGCGGAAACAACCCGATCGAGTGAATGTCAGACGGTACGACTACATGTCGCGGTCCAAAGTGCGTCCGGCGGCTTGGGGCGTTTCAGCCGCTGTTGCGTACTTCGACGACGGTTTCCACCGTCTCGACGACGGTGGTCACCTCGGTCACCTCGGTCACCTCGATCTCGGTCAGCCCCGTCAGCGGCTGTCCCGATTCGACCAGGAGGCGCACCGTCTGGATCCGGGCGAGGACCTTGGTCCGCAGGTCGGCCGGGACCTCGTCGCAGCCGCAGGAGCGGTGCACGAGCTCCTTGACGGCCTGCTCCAGGCCGTACTTCTCCAGGCACGGGAAGCACTCGTCCAGGTGGGTGCGGATGCTGCCGCAGTCCGCCTCGTCGATCTCGTTGTCGATGTACTCGTAGAGGCGGCCGAGGATCAGGGAGCAGTCCACCTCGTGCGGGTCGCCGCAGCTCATGCCATCGAGCCTTTCTGTTCCACGGGACGCGAAACGGCTGCCACCAGCCCGCGGTCCCGCGCGTAGTCCTCAAGGAGGGTGCGCAGCTGTCGCCTGCCCCGGTGCAGCCGCGACATCACGGTGCCGATCGGCGTTCCCATGATGTCGGCGATTTCCTTGTACGGGAAACCCTCGACGTCGGCCAGGTAGACCGCGATGCGGAAGTCCTCGCCGATGGCCTGCAGGGCTTCCTTGACGTCGGAGTCCGGGAGGCCGTCGAGCGCCTGGGCCTCGGCCGAGCGCAGACCGGTCGACATGTGCGACTCGGCGCGGGCGAGCTGCCAGTCCTCGATCTCCTCGGAGTTGGACTGGAGGGGCTGCCGCTGCTTCTTGCGGTAGTTGTTGATGAAGGTGTTGGTGAGGATGCGGTACAGCCACGCCTTGAGGTTCGTGCCGTCGCGGTACTGGTGGAACGATGCGTACGCCTTGGCGAAGGTCTCCTGGAGGAGGTCTTCGGCGTCGGCGGGGTTGCGGGTCATCCGCAGCGCCGCCGAGTACATCTGGTCCAGGAACGGCAAGGCGTCACGCTCAAACCGCGCGCTGCGCTGTTCGAGTGTCTCCTCGGCCTGTATGGCCTCTTCCACTGAGTCCGCTACCGGACCCACCTCCTCAACGGGGCGACGGTCGGACCGGGACGCGGGAAGGCGTCCGATCACACTCGACGATACTGACCCACCTGCTTCACCGCCGCCCGACCACTGGGGCAGGTCGAGATACGGGGCATCGCTCCTGCTGGGCGATGTGCAGGTCTTCAGCATCGGTTGGCCTCCGGGCGTCGAGGGTTCGTCCTGTCACAACACGGATTCCAGGGCGATCATTCCCAACCGGTCACCGGTGGGCCAGCTGTTTTTCCACCCACCGGGCGACGTTGTCCACAATGACCGAAATCACCTCTTCCTGGGTGACCGGAGCCCGTTTCAGGACGGCGAATCCGTGGTCCCCGGACGGTACTGGGACCAGGTCGTAGTCCCCCGCCGGGAACTCGCCGGGGCCACCGAACGCATCCCGTTCCCCCTGGATGACCAGGGTCGGCACGCCGGTCCCGAGCAGTTCGGCGGCCCGGGACCGCTGCGGGGCAGCTGTTCCATTCCGCGCCGCCTTCCTGGGCGGGTACAGCGGGAAGGCCAGTGCGACAACGGCGTGCGCACCGGTTTCCACGGCCGTACGGCAGGCCACCCGCGCCCCGGCGCTGCGGCCTGACACGGCGAACGGCAACCCGTGGATGTCCTCCCTACGGAGGGCTTCGATGACCGGCACCCAGGCTGCGTCCAGCGTCTTCGGCGCGGGGGCGATCTTCTTGCCCGCCACCCGCCAGGGCTGCTCCACCAGCGCGACAGTGATGCCGAGTTCCGGCAGTCCAGCAGCCAGCGCGGCCAGGTCGCGGGCGTCGATTCCGCCGCCCGCGCCGTGTGAGGAGACCAGCCAGCAGACCGGGTCCGCCGCCCGGTGGACGGTCACCCGCGCGTCACCGACGGGCGTACTGATGCTCCTAGAAGAGGGTTTCATCACCGAGGACCTCTTCGGCGGTGATCGGCTCCACGAGGTGCGGGTCGTTGTTCCGTACGGAATTCACCTCCGTGGACACCGCATAAGCGGTCACCAGGCCCGGCTTGGGGGGTTCCAGGAGCCCGCGGACCTGGTCGGTGCCGGTCAGCGTCGGGTCCAGCCAGGCGTCCCACTTCGCCCGCTCCATGATCAGGGGCATCCGGTGGTGGATCTTCGCCAGCGCCTGCTCGGCGTCCGTGGTGATCACTGTGCAGGTCCACAGCCAGCCGGTGGGCTCATCGTCGGGTTTGGTGCGGTCCCGCCACCATTCGTACAGACCTGCGAAGACCAGCGGCGAGCCGTCCTCGTTCCGGATGTAATAGGGCTGCTTGCGGGACACCGCCTTCTTGGATCCGTCAGCCGCGACGAGGATCCGGGGGGAGGGGGCTTGGGGGAGGGTGGCGAAGTCCCCTCCCCCGATGGACGGAGCCCACTCGTAGTAGCCGTCGGCCGGGATCAGGCACCGCTTTGACGCGAACGGCTTGCGGTAGGCCGGTTTCTCATGCACCGTCTCGGCCCGCGCATTGATCATCTTCGCACCGATGGACACCTCCTTGGCCCAGGACGGAACCAGGCCCCACCGGGGCGTCCGCAACTGGCGCACCGGCGGCCCGTCCGGTTCCAGGGAACGTTCGAGTACGGCGTACACCTGCTTCGTCGGCGCCACGTTGAAGTCCGGGACCAAGGCCTCAGCCGGTTCGTAGCGCTCGATTTCGAACAACGAGACGAGGTCCTGCTGCGTACTGCTGGACGCATACCTGCCACACATGACTGCCAGTTTTCCATGGTTCGCACGTTCGAGGGGGCTGATCCCGGCAGCCACCGTGCCCTTCCCCAGGCCGGTCACCGGCCCCTCCACACCGCGACAGGGCCCCGGCCGCACGCACTACTCTGGGTTTTTATGACCACTGCGCACTGGCCTGCACCCTCAGCGACCACCCCTGTCGATGCTGTCGTATCCCTCCCCGGCTCCAAGTCGATGACCAACCGCGCGCTTGTGCTCGCCGCACTCGCCGACGGCCCTGGCTACATCCGACGGCCGCTGCGCAGCCGCGACTCCCAGCTGATGGCCGCGGGGCTGCGCGCCATGGGCGTCACCATCGAAGACGTACCCGACAGCGACTCCGTCGCGGGCCAGGGCGAAGACTGGTACATCATCCCCGCCGCCCTGGCCGGTCCCGCCAAGGTCGACGTCGGCAACGCCGGAACGGTGATGCGCTTCCTGCCGCCGGTGGCCGCGCTGGCCGACGGTGACGTCCACTTCGACGGCGACCCCCGTTCGCACGAGCGTCCGCTCGACGGAGTGATCTCCGCGCTGCGTGACCTCGGTGCCCGGATCGACGACCAGGACACCGGGCGGCTGCCGCTGACCGTGCGCGGCGGCGGAGCACTCGACGGCGGCACGGTCGAAGTCGACGCGTCGTCCTCCTCGCAGTTCATCAGTGCGCTGCTGCTTTCGGGCGCCCGGTTCAACCAGGGCGTCGAAGTGCGGCACACCGGCGCCTCGGTGCCCTCGACGCCGCACATCCAGATGACCGTGGACATGCTGCGCGCCGCCGGGGCACAGGTCGACGATGGTGAGGAAAACGTCTGGCGGGTGGCGCCCGGGGTGCTGTTCGGCCGGGACATGACCGTCGAGCCCGACCTGTCCAACGCCGCGCCGTTCCTCGCCGCCGCACTGGTGTGCGGAGGCAGCGTGACCATCCGCGACTGGCCGGAGCACACCACGCAGCCCGGCGACGCGCTGCGGCAGATCTTCACCGACATGGGCGGCCGGGTGGAGTTCACCGCCCAGGGCCTGAAGCTGACCGGCACCGGCGTGGTGCGCGGCATCACCGCCGACCTGCACGAAGTCGGCGAGCTGACCCCGGTGATCGCCGCGGTGGCGGCACTGGCCGATTCACCCAGCACCCTCACCGGCATCGCGCACCTGCGGCTGCACGAGACCGACCGGCTGTCGGCGATGGCCAACGAGATCAACGGCCTCGGCGGCGACGCGACCGACACCGCCGACGGGTTGGAGATCCGGCCCAGGGCGCTGCACGGCGGGGTGTTCCACACGTACGACGACCACCGCATCGCCCACGCGGGTGCGCTGCTCGGGCTGCGGGTGGAAGGTGTTCAGGTGGAGAACGTGGAGACGACCGTCAAGACGATGCCGGACTTCCCCGGCCTGTGGGCGAACATGCTCGGTCAGGTCTGATTCCATGGCGCGCGCGAACACCTCCATCCGGATCAAGGACTACGACGAGGACGACATCCGGATCCGTCCGGGGAAGCACGGCAGTAAGCCGCGCACCCGTACCCGGCCCAAGCACGAAGAGGCGCAGGTCGGCCGCATCCTGACGGTCGACCGGGGTCGGTTCACGGTCCTGTTCGAGGACAACGACCTGGAGATCACCGCCATGAAGGCCCGCGAACTGGGCCGTAAGGGCGTGGTCGTGGGCGACCTGGTCGGGGTGGTCGGCGATCTGACCGGGGAGAAGGACACTCTCGCCCGGATCGTCCGGGTCGAGGCGCGCACGTCCACGCTGCGGCGCACGGCCGACGACGACGACCCGTTCGAGCGCATCATCGTCGCCAACGCCACCCAGCTGGCGATCGTCACCGCGCTGGCCGACCCGGAGCCGCGCCCGCGCATGGTGGACCGCTGCCTGGTCGCGGCCTACGACGCCGGTCTCGAACCGCTGCTCGTGCTGACCAAGGCCGACCTGACGTCGCCGGACGGATTCCTGGAGCTGTACGGCGCGCTTGAGGTCCCGTACGTCGTCACCCGGGGCGGTTCGGAGTTCACCGACTGGGACCTGGACCCGATCAGGGAAAAGCTCGTGGGCGAGCGCACCGTCTTCGTCGGGCACTCCGGTGTGGGCAAGACGACGCTGGTCAACGCGCTCGTGCCGGACCACCAGCGGGCCGTCGGCGTGGTGAACGAGCACACCGGACGGGGCCGGCACACAACGACCTCGGCGCTGACACTACGGCTGCCAGGCGACGACGACACGGGCTGGGTCATCGACACCCCCGGAGTGCGGTCCTTCGGTCTGCACCACGTGGACCTCTCCCGGATCATCAACGCCTTCCCCGACCTTGAGCCCGGTACGGAGAACTGCCCGCGCCTGTGCTCGCACGACGAGCCGGACTGCGCCCTCGGCCAGTGGGTGGCCGACGGCCACGCGGCCCCGGCCCGGCTCGCGTCGCTGCGGCGGCTGCTCCAGACCCGGGACCGGGTCGACGGCGACTGAACACAGCCGCGTCGACCAGGTGGAAAACGCCCCTGTGGAGATCTTGGGTTCCCGTGCTCGCCGCAGCTGTGTCAGTTAGTGCTCCACACGCCCTTGCTGCCCTGGTGTCCCGTGCGGACGATCTGGACCGTGGTCACCACAGCCGCGGCGACGGTCACGGCGGCGACGACGATGACGAGGACCTTCGGCAGCCCCGGGCGCCGGGTCACCAGGGCCAGCAGGACCGCGACCACCAGCAGGGCCAGGGCGTACCAGATCATGTCCGAGCCCAGGTCGATGTGCTTCTGCACGGCGGGCGGGTACTGCCCGCCGGGGAACTGCCGCTCGGCGAACTTCTTGCCGCTCTCCTTGGTGATGTAGACGGTCAGCAGGCCGAGCGCGTCGAGGACCACCACCCACCAGCCGACGGCCAGCGGGCCGAGCTTTCCGGCCAGCCGCACCGGGCGGGCCGCAGCCGCGATCGTCGCCAGCGCGGCGACGGGCACCCCGACCACGGCCACGTGCAGGACGAGCACGTGCAGGGGCAGGCCGAACGCGGTGTCGAACATGGGGCTCTCTTCGTCGAAGGCTGCGTAGCTTGCGTCGACTAGTACGCAGCGGACCGGTGCCCGGTTCAGCGGACGGCCACACAATCGCAGTCGGTGGACCAGGTGGCGCCCCCTGTGAACCAAAGCTGCTTCACAGCGGGGCTGTGGCCTCCAGCCACGCTCCTTCGCTTCGCTCAGTCGCGCCCCGACTGCACCATGTCGTCGATCTCCCCCTCGCGGGCCTTCTCCTCCGCGGCGAACCTGCGGCGCTGCCGGTCCAGTTCCTCGGCGCTCTCCTCATCGGCGCGCATCAGCGCGTCGAGGTTGCTGTCGCCCATCTCAAGCACGCCCATGTCGGCGAACGCCGCGCGCACCTTGGGCCCCCACAGGCCGATGTCCTTGATGCACGGCACGATGCGGCTGAACAGCAGGCGGCGGAAGTCCCGGACGTACTCGGAGTTCTCGGTGGCCTCCCAGGCCTCCTTCTTGTCTATCTTCTCGAAGTTGTCCCACACCTCTTCGCCGCGCAGCCGGTCGCGCATGAGGTAGCAGCCCTGGACGACGAACTCCTCACGTTCGTCGCGCTCCTTCTGGGTGAGTTCGGCGTAGTAGTCGCGCAGCGCGATGCGGCCGAAGGCCACGTGCCGGGCCTCGTCCTGCATCACGTACGTGAGGATCTGCTTGGGCAACGCTTCGCTGGTGAGGTCACGCAGGATCCCGAAAGCGGCCAGCGCGAGGCCTTCGATCAGCACCTGCATGCCGAGGTAGGGCATGTCCCAGCGGGAGTCGCTGAGGGTGTCGTCCAGGAGCGCCTTGAGGCTCTTGTTGATCGGGTAGTAGAGGCCGACCTTGTCCTGGAGGAAACGGGCGTACGTTTCCGCGTGGCGCGCCTCGTCCATCACCTGCGTGGCCGCGTAGAACTTCGAATCAAGGTCGGGTACGGATTCGCAGATACGCGCGGCGCAGATCATCGCGCCCTGCTCCCCGTGCAGGAACTGGCTGAACTGCCAGGCCATGGAGTGCCGGCCGAGTTCCAGCCGTTCCTGTTCGGTCAGCCGGTTCCACGAAGGGGTGCCGAACAGCGTGTGCAGTTCCTGGGGCATCCCCAGCGGGCTGTAGTGGTCGACCTCCTGGGACCAGTCGATGCGGGTGACCGCGTCCCACTGCTTGTCCTTGCCCTTCTGGTAGAGCGCGAGCAGCCGGTCACGGCCGTCGTCGTACTCCCAGGTGAACCGGGCGTGGCCGGCGGCGGGCACTTCCCACGAGGACATCTCGGTGGGCAGGGCGTACAGGGGATGGGTCGACACTAGGAGCCTCCTGGCGCATCCGAAAGGGATGGTTCATGGTGCTTTTGCGTCGTGCGTATTCAGTTGTGTGACGTGGGTGGCGGGCGTCTGTGTGACGTGGGTGGCGGGCGTCAGCCGCCCGGTCCCGCGCTCGGTTTGTTCATCGTGCGGGCGATGGCCTTCGCCGTCGTCCGGGGCTTGGTGACGGCCTTCTTCAGCAGGACGGCCGGGCGGGGCAGGGCCGGCGCCTGACGCTGGTGCGGCAGCGCGGGGGCACCTGCCGCGTCGGGGGCGGACCTGGGTGTGGCGGTGACGCCGAGGCGGGCGCGCAGCCGCTGGCGGCGGCGCTGGAGCACGCGGTCCTGCTGCGGGTTCCGCGCCCGGACCCGCTCGGGGAGGGCCTGCCAGATCTCCAGGACGGCCAGCGCCTGCGGGCGTTCGCCGTACTTCTCCAGGAGGTCGGTGGCCCGCTCGTAGGTCCACGGGGTGTCCATGCCGACGGCGACGCCGTGCAGCAGGGTCGCCAGCTCGCGGAGTTCCTCCCGCGGGAGCCGCCCGGCCAGCGGCGTGTGGTCGAGCGTCCAGCCGTCCACGCCGCGCAGGGGTTCGAGCAGTGCGTCCCCCTGGACGGCCTCGGTCATACGCGTACGCGATCGTCCGGCCCCGAACAGTGCCATGGCTGCCCCTCAGTCCCCCTAAGTCACCCGTACCGGCGAAGCCGCTACGCGGGTGGGAGCTCTTTCGTTGTCTGAGCTTACGAGAGTGCCAGAAGCGGTGGAAGACAGAATTGACACCCTGTTGAGAAATGCCTGGGGGCCGATCAGGTAACGCCCGGAAACGAAGCTTGTGGAACCGCACAGCACGGGTTGGATGGCACGGCGCACCGTGGGGTGGCTAATGTTCGCCCCATGCCCGGCTATGACGATGACCTGCGTCTGGCCCATGTCCTGGCGGACACGGCCGACGCCACTTCCCTCGACCGGTTCAAAGCTCTCGACCTGCAAGTCGAGACGAAGCCGGACATGACCCCGGTCAGCGACGCCGACAAGGCCGTCGAGGAACTGATCCGCAGCCAACTGGAGCGTGCCCGCCCGCGTGACGCGGTGGTCGGCGAGGAGTACGGCACGACCGGCTCCGCGCGCCGCCGCTGGGTCATCGACCCGATCGACGGCACTAAGAACTATGTGCGAGGTGTACCCGTCTGGGCGACCCTGATCGCGCTGATGGACGGCGACGAGGTGGTGGTCGGGCTGGTGTCCGCCCCCGCCCTCGGCCGCCGCTGGTGGGCCACGAAGGGCTCGGGCGCGTGGACCGGGCGGACGCTCTCCCAGGCGTCGCGGCTGCGCGTGTCCGAGGTGTCGAAGCTCGCGGACGCGTCGTTCGCGTACTCCGACTTCGAGGGCTGGGAGGGCCTCGGCCGCCTCGACGACTTCCTGGACCTGACCCGGGCCTGCTGGCGCACCCGCGCGTACGGCGACTTCTGGGGTTACATGCTGGTCGCCGAAGGCGCCGTCGACATGGCCGCCGAGCCGGAGGTCAACCTCTGGGACCTGGCCGCCCTGTCGGTCATCGTCGAGGAGGCCGGCGGCCGGTTCACCGCACTGGACGGCACGCCGGGCCCGGCGGGCGGCAACGCGGTGGCGTCCAACGGACTGCTGCACGAGGAACTACGCGGCTACCTGCACGGCTGAGGTGGACCGCGGTCACGGGGGCGCTGCCGTCACGGCAGCGCCCCCGTAAGTTTTCTGCCCGAAGGTCAGGAAACGTCGAGGTGAAGGTCGGCAGACTTCGGACTGAGCCTCAGCAGGCCTTGGGCCGAAGGTCGGCAAACCTCGGACTGAAGGTCAGCAAACCCCGCAGCAGCAAAAAACACGCCTGGAATTCACCACGAAACGCCCCTTTTCTGCTGGGCCGCAAACTGTCACGATGAGTGAACCCACCCTTGTGAACTTGTGAAAAACTTCCCGAGGACCTCCCTCCACGCCCGCACCGGAGGTGCTGCCGCATGCTCGTCCGCGACGCCATGAGCACACTCGTCCTGACCATCGGCCCGGCCCACACCCTGCGCGACGCCGCCCGCCTGATGTCCGCCCGCCGGGTCGGCGCGGTCGTCGTCACCGATCCGGAGACCTCCGGCATCGGGATCCTCACCGAGCGGGACATCCTGATCGCCATCGGCCTCGGCGAGAACCCCGACATCGAACCGGCCGCCGACCACCTGACCACGGACGTCGTCTTCGCCACCCCCGACTGGACGCTGGAGGCGGCGGCCCGCGCGATGACCCGCGGCGGCTTCCGGCACCTGGTCGTCCTGGACGGCAACGAGGTCACGGGGATCATCTCGGTCCGCGACATCGTGCGCTGCACGGTGGAGCAGCGGAGTCACGCCGAGGAACTGGTGGGCTGAGTCGCCGGGCCCACCCCGGCACCCGGCCCCACCCGCTGTGTCCGCCGGCGCAGTCGCATTGCGGCATGTGGGCCACCTGTCGCAGGCCGTCGGCGGGTTTCGCCGCGTCGGTCATGCTCGGAATGCGGTGGTTCGATCTTCGTTCACAGCATTCCGGGCACGACCGGTTTTCGGGTACGGGAGTTTCGGGTACGGGAGTTCAGGCGCTCAACCGCTCCGCACGCAGCGCCTCCAGCAACCGGCGCACCCGCGCGCCGACGTCCGGGTCGCCGGAGTCAAGCGCCGGGCCGCACCAGGACTCGGCCCCGGCCAGGTCCTCGCGCCGCAGCGCCACCGCGATCAGCCGCAGTGCCGCCCGCCCGTGCCCGCGGATGGCGGCCTCGCGCAACCACGGCTCCGCGTCCGCGTCCTGACCGTGCCTCAACCCGATCAGACCGAGGTTGTACGCGGCGGCGGTACTGCCCGCTTCGGCGGCGGTCCGGAACCGGCGGACGGCTTCGGTGTCGTCGCCGAGCCTGGCCGCGGTCACCCCGGCACGGAGCATCGCGGGCCGGTGCCCGGCGTCAGCCGCCGCGCTGTACCAGCGCAGGGCGCCGTCCTGGTCGCCGCGGTCGGCGTGCAGGGCACCGAGCCGGAAGGCGGCGAGCACCTTCCCGCCGTCGGCGGCAGTGCGGTACGCGACGGCCGCCTTCTCGCCGTCGCCGTACCGTTCGCACAACAGACCGAGCTGCAAAGCCGCTTCGACGTGACCGGCGTCCGCCGCCTGGGCCCACGCGCGCCCGGCGTCCTCCGCACGGCTCTTGCGGTGGTGCAGGATGCCGAGGTTGTACGCGCCGTCCACACTGCCGGCTTCGGCGGCGCGGCTGAACCACACCTGTGCTTCGCCCTCGTCGCCGCGGCCGAGGAGCAGCCCGGCCAGGGCGTTCGCAGCTTCGGCGTGACCGGCGTAAGCGGCCATGCGGTACCAGCGTTCCGCCTGGGCCGGGTCGCCCCGGCCGCCGGGGAGGCGCTGGCCGCCGGGGACGCTCTGGCCGCCGCAGTTCTCACCGGCACCGTTCCGGGCAGCACCGGTCTGTCCGGCGTTCGTCTGCCCCGCGTGCAGCAGGCCGAGATTGAAGGCGCCGTTGCACTCCCCCGCGGCGGCGGCCTTTTCGTACCAGTGGGCGGCGTCCGCGTCCCGGCCCTCGGCGGCGAGCGTCGCGCCCAGCGCGTTGGCCGCGACCCCGTCCCCGGCTTCGGCGGCGTGCTGCCACCACTGGACGGCTTCGGCGGTGTCACCGGTGTCCTGCAGCAGGAAGCCCAGCGCACGGGCCGCGGTCGCGTCGCCTTCCTCGGCCGCGAGGCGGTACCAGTCCTGGGCCTCACCGGCGTCGCCGTCGCGCTGCAACAGCCCGGCCAGGTGCACGGCGGCGCGGACGTGCCCGCACGAGGCCGCCCGCAGGAACCAGGCCGCGGCGGCCCGTTCGTCATCCCGGTCGGCGCCCATGAGCCCCAGGCGGAACGCGGCCTCCGGGTGCCCGGCCTCGGCCGCCCGGCGGTACCACCGCTCGGCGGCGGTGGGCAGCGACTCCTCGAAGTGCCCGCCCAGGGTCAGCGCGGCACGCACGTGTCCGGCGTCGGCGGCGATCCGCAGCCAGTACAGCGCCTGTTCGAGGTCGTCGTCGCCCTGGCCCGCCGCGGCGTCGACCAGGAGCAGTTCACCCAGGGAGTACGCGGCGATGCGGCTGCCGGCCTCGGCCGCCCGGAACCACCAGCGGCGGGCCTCGCCGTCCCGGCCCTGACGGTTCATCAGCACGCCGAGGTTGGTGGCCGCGCCCCGGTGCCCAGTGTCCGCGGCCCGGCGCAGCCACTGTTCGGCTTCCTCCGTGTCGTCGCGGCGCAGCAGGAGGAGTGCGAGTTTGTTGGCGGCTGAGGGGATGCGCCCGGCCCGCTCGCGGTAGCGGCGTTCGAGTTCGTCGTCCTCGCGGCGCTCCAGGTCGTCCGTACTGCCGATCGGATCACTGCCGCCGGACTGCTCACCGTTGCCGCGACGCGGCCGGAAGGGGACCAGGACCGCGTAGTCGTCGGGGCCGCCGCGGTTCTGCCCGGGGATGGACGCCTGGGCGCGGCCTCGGTCCAGGACGACGGTGTCCAGCTCTTCGTCGGCGTAACCGCCGACGGACAGGCCGGAGAGGATGGGCCGGGCGGTGTAGGCGGGTTCGGGTTCGTACACGTCGTCGGCCCAGTAGGCGTCGCCGGGCGTGCGGCCACGCCCGGTCGACGGTCGCATGTGCTGCATGCCGGCCCCCTTCCGCTCCCCCATCGGCTTATCGTCGCACCACGGGCCCCATGCGTGCAGGTCCGGATTCCGCCTTTGCGGGCGTGCGCTCCAGCTCTCCCGAGTCGAGTTGTGTGCGGACGGGGCGAAGCAACGGTCTCGGGAGGATTCTGACCACAACGGCACCGCAGCGGAGCCACGGCGGCACTGCGGCGCGCCCACGCTTGGAGCCTGGCATAAAACCAGCAAGGGCCCGGACACATTTCTGTGTTCGGGCCCTTAACTGTTATGTGGTAGCGGGGACAGGATTTGAACCTGCGACCTCTGGGTTATGAGCCCAGCGAGCTACCGAGCTGCTCCACCCCGCGTCGACATGCTGAACACTACGGCACCGTTGTGGATCAGAGCAAATTCCCCGCGCGGGCTCCGCGCGCCCCCTGCGCCCGTCCTCACCTGCGGTCCCACCTACAAAAATCGATAAAGTGACCGACCGGAAAAACCGGGACACGATCGAGTCTCGACATACGATTTCAAGCCGTGTGGAGTACCCCTCAATGGGGTACGGTCTGCGTCGTGGTCATATCAGAAATGGGCCATTCGAGCATGCCGCGCCGTGTCCCGGTCCCGTCAGTCGACGCTATCCGTGGCCGTATGGGCGAGCGCCTTGACCGGCACCTCGCCCTTTTCGGTCCCGCGACTGTGCCGTCGACGGCGACCACTCGCGACGCTGTCATGGTCATACAAGGCCTCACGCCCCGCTCCGCCCGCAAACCGAACCGACTCGCGTCGATCACGCTGACTGCACCGCTGCGTGGCCTGCGCCGCCGGATTTCGCTGTAACCAAGCCCGTCAGGGCTGCCCGTACGAAATGAACAGCCGAAGGGCCCCGTCCGGAAACGGACGGGGCCCTTCGGTCTTCGCACAGTCGGGCGCAGGTCACGGCCGGGCGCAGGTCACGGCCGGGCGCAGGTCACGGCCGGGCGCAGGTCACGGCCGGGCGCAGGTCACGGCCGGGCGCAGGTGACGCCAGGACAGCACAGCAGTGGACAGCACAGCAGTGGACAGTGCGGCAGAGGACAAAGCAGAAGGCCCGGTCCGTGAGGACCGGGCCTTCTGATTCTTCGTGGTAGCGGGGACAGGATTTGAACCTGCGACCTCTGGGTTATGAGCCCAGCGAGCTACCGAGCTGCTCCACCCCGCGTCGTTGTGTCTTCAGCTTACGCCACGACGCGGGATGGACCAAATCACTTACCTGACGGCACTACGGTTTCGGAGTGGCCGGCGGGGTTGTGGGTGCTGTGGCCGGTGGCGTCTGACCGGCCGGGGCCGGTGTCTGCTGAGCCGGTGTCTGCTGGACCGGGGCGGTCTCCTCGGCCGTGACCGCCCTGTTGATCGCGTCCTTGAGCCGCGTCTGGGCTTCGCCGTACTTGGCGAAGTCGCCGACCTTCAGCGCCTCGTTGGCGTCCGTGATCGCCTTCTGGGCGTCTTCGAGCGCCTGCTTGACCGTGGGGTTCTGGTTCGGCCCGGGGGTCGTCGGCGGTTTCTGCTCACCCGTCGCAGGCGGGGTGACCGGCGGCTGGCCGGGTGCCCCGAACAGCGAGTCGAGCGCCTTGTCCAGCGTGTCCTCGAAGGCGATCTTGCCCCCGTACGAGGCCAGCACCTTGCTCAGCAGCGGGTAGGAGCCCACCGCGTTCGCCTGCAGGTAGACCGGTTCGACGTACAGGACGCCACCACCCACGGGCAGGCTCAGCAGGTTGCCGTACTTCACCTGGGAGCCGGTCTGGTTCAGGATGTTCAGCTGCCTGCTGACGTCGCTGTTCGCGCTGAACTGCTTCTGCATCAGGTCGGGGCCGTTGATGCCCGTCACCGACGGCAGGGTCAGCAGCCGCATCCTGCCGTAGTCAGGGCCAGGATCGGCGTTGACTGCCATGAAGGCAGCCAGGTTCTCCCTGGCGTTCGGCACGAACGTCGTCGTCAGCTTGAAGGACTGCTGCTGCTCCGGTTTGGCCTCCAGCGCGGCCGGCATCTTCATCGACAGGTAGTACGGCGGCTGGTCGCCGGCCGCACCGGTCGGGTCCTTGGGCACCCGCCAGAAGTCCGAACCGTTGAAGAACGTCTTCGGGTCGGTGACGTGGTAGCGGGTCAGCAGGTCGCGCTGCACCTTGAAGAGGTCCTGCGGGTAGCGCAGGTGACTCATCAGGGCCTGCGGGATGTCCGCCTTCTTCTTCACCGTGCCGGGGAAGGACTTCATCCACGTCTTGAGGACCGGGTCCTGCTCGTCCCACTGGAAGAGGGTGACCTTGCCGCTGTACGCGTCCACGGTCGCCTTGACCGAGTTGCGGATGTAGTTGACCTGCCCGGTGTCGCCCACCGCGGCCCGCCGGTTGTCCGCCTTGACGATCGAGTCGCCGGTCGCGTCGCCGAACGTGGTCCGCGTGGCGTACGGGTAACCGTTGGTGGTCGTGTACGCGTCGACGATCCACTCGACCTTGCCGTCGACGACGGCCGGGTACGGGTCGCCGTCGATGGTCAGCCACGGGGCGACCGCTTCGACCCGCTCCTTGGGGGTGCGGTTGTACAGGATCCGCGACTTCTCGTTGATCGAGTTGGAGAGCAGGAAGTTGCCCTCCTTGAACTTCGTCGCGTACAGCAGCTTGTTGAACATCGAGCCGACCGGCACGCCGCCGTCACCGGTGTAGGAGTACACCTGCTGGCCACTGGCCTGCGACTCGTCCGGGTAGTCGATCTCGGACGCCGCGGTGCCCTTGGGGGACCCGACGATCGAGTACTCGGTGGTCTGTTCACCGAAGTAGATCCGCGGCTGGTAGGCGCCCAGCGGACCGGGCTTGTCACCCGCCTTGGTGATGTCCTTCTCCAGGAAGAGCGGCTTGCCCTCCTTGTCGACGGCCGATCCCTCGGCCGCGACCACGCCGTACCCGTGGGTGTACTTGGTGTGGTCGTTGACCCAGTTGTGGCTCTGCGTGCCCTGCGGGTTCAGCTCGCGGAGCGCGATCACCGTGTCCTGGGTCTTGCCGCCTTCGACCTTGTAGCGGTCGACGTCCAGGGTCGTGTTGAACGCGTAGTACTGCTTCAGCTGCTGCAACTGGTTGAAGGTCGGCGAGACCAGGTTCGGGTCGAGCAGCCGGATGCTGGCGGTGTCCGCCGCCGCCTGCCGCAGTTCGGGGGTGGCCGCCGTGTTGCCCTGGTAGTTCTCCGCGTGTACGTCCTTGATCCCGTACGCCTCGCGGGTGGCCACGATGTTGCGGTTGATGTACTCCGCTTCCTTGGCCTGCTCGTTCGGCTTGACCTCGAACTTCTGCACGATCATCGGGTAGAGCCCGCCGATCAGCAGCGCGGACAGGACCATCAGGCCGAAGCCGGCCATGGGCAGCGCCCATGTGCGCCGGAAGACGTTCACGAAGAACAGCACCGCGCACACGATCGCGATGAAGAACAGGATCGTCTTCGCCGGGAGCACCGCGTTGGCGTCGGTGTAGCGCAGCCCGGTGAAGTTCTGCGCGCTCTTGAAGTCGCCGGAGGAGATCGCCAGGGAGTAGCGGTCCAGCCAGTAGGCGACGGCCTTGAACAGGACGAACAGGCCGAGCAGCAGGGACAGGTGCGCCTGGGCCGCGGGCGTCGCACGGGCTCCGGGACTCTGCACCCGCAGGCCGCCGTACAGGTAGTGGGTGAGCACCGCGAGGAGCAGACCCACGACGATCGCCACAAAGGCGAAGTCCACCAGGAAGCGGTAGAACGGCAGGTCGAAGGCGTAGAACGAGACGTCCTTGCCGAACTGTGCGTCCTTCTGACCGAACGACACTCCGTTGACGAACTTCAGCCAGGTCTGCCATTGCCCGGAGGCCGAGGTCCCGGCGATGATCCCGATCAGGACCGACAGGCCGATCATCGCCCACGTGCGGAACGGGGCGATCGTCTGGCGGTAGCGGTCCAGGGACTGCTGTTCCAGCGACATGCCGCGGAACACCGGGCGCAGCCGGTAGGCGAAGTAGACGTTGAGTCCCACGACGACGGCCATGAGCAGGCCGAAGACGAAGAACAGCCCGATGCGGGTCCACAGTCGGGTGGTGAATACGTTGCTGTAACCGACCGACTGGTACCAAAGCCGGTCGGTCCAGAAGTTGGCGAACAGGACCCAGGCCACCACCAGGACCACGAGCACTGCCAGCGTGAGCAGCAGTGTTCGGGAACGGCGGGAGGGGGCTCCCATTCGGATTCGGCGGCCCGGGTCTCCGCGCTCGGGCATCTGGAACACCAAGGGTGCTGCACCTCGATCATGGCCTGGTTTTCGTGCGCCGGGTGTGGCGCCCGTCTCGTAAACTTACCGGCCGCCGCCCTGGTTCCCCACTTCGCAGGGCTATCAGGGCGATCAGATGCGCAATGGTAATGAGACCGCCAAGCCCTCCGCGGCACCCGGGTGCGCGGGGTCTCCCGTTTTGCAGGCAGGATTGTGTCTATGTCTCTTGCACTCACCCAGGCCGTCCTGGAGATCGAGCGGTACGTGTCCGACCTCGGCTGGGATCAGCCGGCCCGGTTGTTCGCCCTGGTCGACACCCACCAGCTCCTCGAAGCCGAACCCCAGTTGGCGGCCCAGCTGGGCCTGTCGGCCGACCCCGACTCCCCCAACACGCTCACCCCCATCGAACAGGACGAGATCCCGGCGAACGTGCCGGTGGACGAGTTCCTGGCGCAGATCGCCTGGCCGGACGCCATCGTCGGCTGCGCCCTGGTCCTGGAGCGTTTGATGCTCCCGCCGGAGGCCGAGGCGAAGATGCCCGGAAACGCCGGCCCCGAGGAGTTGGAGCGCTGGGCGGCGAGCAGCCCGGAGCGCCAGGAGGTGCGGATCGCCGTGGGTGTCACCCGCGACGGCGAGCAGGAGTCGGCGATCCGGCTGCGGACGAAGGACTCGGAGAACGAGGTGCTGTCCGGCGCCGGTCTGGTGCCGGGCCTGGCCGAGGCGCTGAAGGCCACCCTCGCGGGCGCGGACGAGTAATCCGGACGGTACCGCGACGCGCCGGTCAGGGCTGGCAGGTGTTCAGCTGCCCCTGGCCGGTGCGGATGACGTCGAGCGCCTTGAGCGCGTCGGTGACGGTGTCGACCTTGACGAGCGTGAGCCCGCCGGGCTTGGTGGACGCCGCCGCCTTGCAGTTGTCCTGCGGGGTGAGGAAGTACTCCGCCCCCGCGCGGTCGGCCGCGATGGTCTTCATCTGGATGCCGCCGATCGGGCCGACCTTGCCTCCGTCGTCGATCGTGCCGGTGCCCGCGACGAACTTCCCGCCGGTCAGGTCGCCGGGGCTGAGTTTGTCCACGATGCCGAGGGTGAACATCAGTCCGGCGCTCGGGCCGCCGACGTCGGCGAGGTGGATGTCCACCGTGAACGGGAAGACGGGCATGGTGCCGGGCGTGATGCCGACCACCGCGCGGCCGTCGTCCGCAGCCTTCGCCGTGGTGACGACGACGTCCTTGCGGGTACCCGGGGCTTCCTTGGGCTCGACGGTGACGGTGACGTCCTGGCCCGCCTTGTGCTTGGTGATCCCGGCGGCGACGTCCTTGGGCCCGGCCACGGGGACGCCGTCCACGGCGGTGATCACGTCTCCGGCGTGCAGCTTGCCGAGTGCCGCCGCGTCCTTGGCGACCGCGGTGATGACCGTCTTCCGGGTGAACGGGATGTTCAACGCCGTGAACGCGGCCACCTTGGCGTGCTCCTGGGAGGAGCTGAACTCCTCGGCGTTCTCCTGCTCGACCTCGGCGGCGGTCTTGTCGTCCGGGTAGATGCTGGTCTTCAGGACCACGTCGGCGTCGTCGCGCGCCCAGCCGGCGAGGGCGTTGAGCAGCGGCATGTCGTAGGTCTTGTTGGTGACCGAGACGGTGGTCATGTTGAGGTGCCCGGAGGTCGGGAACGTCTCATGGCCCTTGATCTCGATGACCGGGCGGCCCTTGTAGTCGGACAGTGTGTTGACCGTCGGTCCCGGGCTGAGCTCTGCGTACGGGACCGGTGTCAGCACGGCCGCGCACGCCAGGACTATCAGCAGCAGACCGGTGGTGACCAGGGTGGCTGTACGGCGCGTCATGGGCCGAGATTACGATACGGGGCCGTGCATCGGGCGGACCGGGGCCGCCGGGTCCTCCTGATGGCGGTCCTGCGCGTGTGCGGCGGTCCGGGTCACCCGGTCCATCACATCGAGGTAGTGGTCGTAGTGCGCGACCGAATCGTTCATCCGCGGCCCGCGGCGCGAGCGCCCGACCCAGGTGACCCACAGCAGCGCCAGTGCCACGGCGACGACCGGAACAGCGAGCCAGACCGCGATCGACCCCATGCCGGACCCTTTCCCGTACGTTCGCGTTTGACTGACAACCAGGTCACTAATCCTACGTAACCGTGCAGTCATCCGCATAACGGACATTGAGGATCAAGGGCGACTAATCGCGTACGGATTCACCTGTCCGTCACGCCTGCTGTCCCGGCGTCAGCACGCACCGACCCAGTCGGTCGTGCCGTCGGTGTAGACCTGGTGCTTCCAGATCGGCACCGTGTGCTTGAGGTCGTCGATCAGGCGCCGGCAGGCCTCGAACGCCTCGGACCGGTGCGCGCAGGACACCGCGACGACCACCGCGTGGTCGCCGATCTCCAGGCTGCCGATGCGGTGCACGGCGGCCAGTGCCCGCACGGGGAAGTCCGCCACGACCTTCTCCGCGACCCGGCGCAGTTC
Source organism: Kitasatospora sp. UYEF31 (assembly GCF_057291755.1). Classification (NCBI taxonomy): domain Bacteria; kingdom Bacillati; phylum Actinomycetota; class Actinomycetes; order Kitasatosporales; family Streptomycetaceae; genus Kitasatospora; species Kitasatospora sp. UYEF31. The sequence goes on along the minus strand of NZ_JBXAWK010000020.1, from coordinate 65,637 downwards.
GTCTACGGCGTTCGGGTGCGCGCTGTACTCCAGACGGGACACACTGCGTCCCCCGTCGTGGTCGCGCACAGTCCCGACGAACAACACGGTGCCGCCCGCGGTGGGGTCGCCGACGGCGGCGAACACCTCGTCCAGCGACAGCGGCGTTTCGCGGATCTCTGCAATACGGATGACGTCCATACGCGGAAGTATTACCGGTCCTGGTTTCCGTTCCTACTACAGCCCTCGACGGCGCTTGCGGGCCCGGCGCACGAACTCCGCCGCGCCCACCAGGGCCACCGTCGCACCGGCCGCGCCGAGGGTCGTCGCCGCGTCCTTGCGCCCCAGCCTGCGGGCGACCAGCGCGTGCCGCCCGGCACCCTCTTCGAGCAGCGCCGCGAAGGCCAGCTCGTTCGTCCACACCGGCCGCCAGCCGGCCGCGCGCAGGCGCGTCGACGGGACGGTCCAGCCGTACATCGTGTACGCCAGATCGCCGGCCGGCGCGGGCGTGAGACCCAGACGGTGCAGCCGTTCGGCCGCACCGAGCGCCAGGCTGGCCGGGAGCTCCATCCGGCGGATCCCGGACATCTCCTCGACCTCCGTCTGTTCCAGCCAGCCGTCACACCCGACGGTCAGCACTCCCTGGACCTTCCCCAAGGCCGCGTACTCAAGTGCACTGGTCAGGTCGTCGACATGACAGAACTGCCAGCGCGGGTCGCCGCCGGACACCACGAGGAGCCGGGGGGCCTCGAAGTGCCGGGTCAGCACGCTGTCGGCCTCCGGGCCGCCGACCAGCGTGGCCGGCCGTACGACGGTGACCGACAGGCCCGGGTGCGCCCGGGGGGCCCGCTCGGCCAGTTCCTCGATCTCCAGCAGGTCGCCGACCAGTGAGGCGTCGGGGGTGGCCCGCAGCGGGGCGTCCTCGTCCAGCGGGGTCGGATTGTCCGGCAGCGCGCCGTAGACCATCGCCGACGTGCACAGCACGACCCGCTTGACCCCGGCCGCCGCCGCGGCGGTGAGCACGGTCTGCGTCCCTCGGACGTTCAGCAGGCTGCGCGAGCGGACATCCGAGTCGAGGGACAGGTCCAGGGCCAGGTGGACGATGACGTCCACGCCCTCCAGACGACCGGCCAGGGCCGGGTCGCGGACGTCCATGATCCGCCAGTGCGCACCGGGGACGTCGCCGCGCCGCTCGTCGATCGCGATTAGCCGGCCGACCCCGTCGTCCGCCGCCAGGCGCAGCGCCAGCCGCCGCCCGAGGCCGTCGGCGGCACCGGTGACGGCGATGACAGGTCCGGTGCGCTCAGAGCGAACCTCCGGGGGCTGGGAACTCACTGGCGGTCTCCCGTGGTTAGTTTGGTAGTACGCAGGTTTTGCTGTGATGTCGGGCGTCAGACCGTAGCGACGCTAGGTCGGACAACGGCCCGACATCACTGGCAGAGCACAGTACGAACGTATAAGAGGCTCCGCAAAGCGGTGGAGCCCCTACGGAACCAAGTCGGCGGAAGAGGTTGCGGTGGACCAGCACCGGCCGGCCCCTCTGGCGGGCGAATCCAAGGACCGAGGGCAGGTTCATCATGGCTGATTTCCCTTTCGGCTTCGGCAAACCGTCAGATGGCGATGACGACGAGTCCGGCCGCAACACCCCGCAGGGCCCGTTCGGGCCCGGCGGGGGCAACCCGTTCGGCTTCGGGCCCGGCGGTTTCGACCCCAACGACCCGAACAACCCCCTGGCGGCGATGTTCGGGCAGATGAACCCGGCCGACATCGGCCAGGCGTTCCAACAGATCGGCAAACTACTCTCGTACGAGGGCGGCCCGGTCAACTGGGACCTGGCCCGGGACATCTCCCGGCAGACCGTCGCGGCGGTGGGCGACGCCAGCGTCGGCCAGGTCGACCGGCGGGCCGTCGAAGAGGCCCTGCGCCTGGCCGACCTGTGGCTGGACGAGGTCACCGAGTTGCCGTCCGGCGCGACCAGCGTCGCAGTGTGGAGCCGCGCCGAGTGGATCGAAGCGACCCTCCCGCAGTGGAAGGAGCTCGTCGAGCCGCTGGCCGAGCGGGTCACCGGCGCCATGGGCGAGATGCTGGGCTCCTCGGGTCTGGGCGGCGACGAGGCGCAGGCCATGGCCGGTCCGATGGTCGGCATGATGCGCTCGATGGGCGGCGCGATGTTCGGCGCCCAGGTCGGCCAGGCGCTCGGCGCACTGGCCGGCGAGGTCGTCGGCTCCACCGATATCGGCCTGCCGATCGGGCCGGCCGGCAAGGCGGCGCTGCTGCCCGCCAACGTGGCCGCGCTCGGCGAGGGCCTGTCCGTCCCAGTCGAGGACGTGCGCCTCTACCTGGCCCTGCGCGAGGCCGCCCACCAGCGGCTCTTCGTGCACGTGCCGTGGCTGCGCCGCCACCTCTACGACACCGTCGCCGCGTACGCCGCCGGGATCTCGGTGGACATGAGCCGGCTGGAGGAGGCCGCCGGGCGCATCGACCCGTCGAACCCGGAAGCAATCCAGGAAGCTTTCGCCGAGGGTCTGTTCCAGCCCGAGGAGACGCCCGCGCAGAAGGCCGCGCTGGCCAGGCTCGAAACCGCCCTCGCCCTCGTCGAAGGCTGGGTGGACGCGGTCGTGCACGCCGCAGCCGCCCCGCGCCTGCCGTCGGCCGACGCACTGCGCGAGACCCTGCGCCGCCGCCGGGCCACCGGCGGCCCGGCCGAGCAGACCTTCGCCACCCTGGTGGGCCTGCAACTGCGCCCACGCCGCCTGCGGGACGCGTCCCGTCTGTGGGCGTCGCTCGCCGACGCCCGCGGCACCGACGGCCGCGACGCGGTCTGGGCCCACCCTGACCTGCTGCCGACCGCCGAGGACCTCGACGACCCGGACGGCTTCGTGCACCGCGAGGAGCTCGACATCTCCGGGCTCGTCGCGGAGATGGACGCCGACCTGGACAAGCTCCAGGCCGAGCAGGTCGAAGAGGCCGACCAGGTCGAGAAGGGCAAGAAGGCCGCCCAGGAGAAGAAGCCTGAGCAGCCTGAGCATCCTGAGCGGCCTGAGCAGGACGACAAGAAGAAGCCTGAGGGCGACACGGAGTGACACTGCACGACGACGCGGCCCGGGTGCTCGGCACCTGGGCCGCACCCTGCGCCGAACAGGACGCCCTGCGCCGGGACTACCTGGCGCACCTGTCCGGGCACGCCGACGGCATGTGGAAAGCCTGTGCGGACGGCCACCTGACCGGCAGCGCGATCATCGTCGACCCGGTCCGCGGGCGGGTGCTGCTCACCCTGCACTCGAAGATCAAACGCTGGTTGCAGACCGGCGGCCACTGCGAGCCGGGTGACGTTTCGCTGGCCGCCGCCGCACTGCGGGAGGCGACCGAGGAGTCCGGCATCGACGGGCTGCGGCTGCTCGACGGCCCCGCCGTGCTCGACCGGCACGACACTCCGTGCGCCGTGCACTTTGACGTTCAATATGTGGCAGTGGCCCCGCCGGGCGCCGTCGCAGCGATCAGCGACGAGTCCGACGACCTGCGCTGGTTCCCGTACGACGCCCTGCCGCCCGGCACCGACGACTCGGTGCGCCGCCTGGTGAAACGGGCCGTGGAGCTGCTGGGTTCCTGACCTTAAGAACCACAGGGCGTTTCGTACGGGTTCACCCGTACGAAACGCCCTGTGGTTTTTCGCGAAGGACCCCGGGACGCGCCGCTCAGCTGCCCCAGGTGTTGCCGCGCATGCTGGAGTTGCCCATGCCGCGGTTGTTGAGCCAGTTGACACCCTCGGTCGAGGTGATGAACTCGGCCGGCGGCAACAGCTCGCTGGGCTGCACGATGACGTAGCCCTCACCGCGGAAGCTCATCGTCCAGCCCTCGCCGGTGCTCCGGCGGCGGCTGTAGACACGCTGCGAGGTGACCTGCGACTCCATGCCGATGTGCAGCTGGCTCGACCAGCCGACGACGGCGTCCGCGTCGGCGAACACCTCACGGTCGTGGGTCACCCGCATGACCAGTGGCTTTCCCGAAGTCATGACGACAAGGCGGCCGGTGCCGCCGATCTCCAGGCTGTACGCGCCGACACCGGCCACCGCCTGCTGCGACTCGATGCCGACGACGTTCCAGGTGAGCCCGGGGTCGAGCGCCAGGACGTACTGCCCGTCGACGGTCACGCCCTCCTGGTTCAGGTTCAGGATGTGGATCGCCTGCGCCATGTTGGCCAGGAACAGCGTGCCCGTGCCGCGGCACATCATCAGGTCCAGCTGCTCGCCCGTCCGGGCGGCGGCGGCCTGTTCGGCACCAGAGCGCAGGTAGCCGTCGAAGTCGATCGCGCCCTGGTAGGCAACCATCGAGCCGTTGCGGGCCAGCAGCTCCGGCGGGTTCCCGTTGCCCAGCTGGGCCCGCAGCATCTGCGGGTTCTGCAGGCTGAACCGCTCGTTGGACTGCGTCGCGGCGTTGGCGAAGAGTGAGCTCTGCATCGTCGTGTCCCCTAACCCCGGGCGTGGAAGCGGTCGGTGGTGTCTTCGCACGGCTGCACGACGACGTAGCCCTGGCCGGTGAACCCGACCTGCGCGGCCTCACCGCTGCCCCGGCCGACGATGCCGCCGAGCCGCATCGAGGTCTTGGTCTTCATCCTGAGGTTCGTGGTCCAGGCGACCAGCGCGTCGGGGTCGACGAACGTCTCCCGCTCGGCCGGGTCGAGGACGACCGGGCGGCCCTGGGTGGTGATGGCCACCCAGCCCTGGCCGGAGATCACCATGTTGAACATGCCGTTGCCGGAGAACTTCCCTGCGACACCCGGCACCGACTTGATCTCGTGGGTCATGTTCGCGTCGAAGGCCAGGACGTTCTTGCCGTTGACAGACAGACTGTCCCCGTTGAGCTGGAGGATCACAACGTCGGCGCCGTAGTCGGCGAGGTAGAGGTCACCCTGCCCCTCGGCCATCATCAGGTTCATGCCCTCGCCGGTGAGCGCCCGGCCCACCCGGCGGGTCCGCCCCTGGCCGACCGGCTGGAAGGTGATCCAGCCTTCGTACGCGATCATCGAGCCCTGCTTGGCGTACACACCGGGAGAGCCCTGCTGCATGTTCACCCGGCAGATCTTGTTGCCGTGGAAGGCCATCCGTGCGGTCGGTGCGGTCTGCCCGTAGTCCGCGATCATCTGCTGGTCCATGGTGCTGATCCCCTCAGACTTCGTACGGCTGGACGACGATGAAGTGGTTGCCGGGCGGACAACGGAACTGGAGGTTCACCGTCTCCCCGCTGTGCCCGGGGAAGGCAGTACGGCGCAGCCGCATCTGGGTGGTGGTCGAAACCATCATCCCGTTTCCGTCGGTCCAGGCGACGATCGCATTGGTGTCCGCGAAGGTCGGCCCCTGCACGGGAAGGACCATCGGGATGCCCCTGGTCTTGACGATCACCGTGCCGTTGCCGGAGAAGGTCTGCACGAACAGGCCGCCGCCGGGGATGCCCTGACCCTCGATGCGGGTGGGCTCGATGGTCAGGCCTTCGTCGTACGCGAGGACGTTGGCGGCGCTGACGCACAGCCGATTGCCCTGGAGTTCGACCAAGTGGAGGTTCGCGCCGTCCTCGGCGAAGAACACCTCCCCTTCACCCTCACAGCGCATCAGCTCCATCGACTGGCCGGTCTGCCGGTTGTTGAACCGGGCGCCCATGCTCTGGCCCTGGAACTTGAACTTCACGTCGCCCTGGTAGGCGACCATGACGCCCTGCCGCGCGACGACCTTGCTGCTGCCGTCGATCTTGGCGCGGACCATCTTGGGGCCCTGCTGGACCCAGCGGCCTTCGCCCTGGGTCTCGCGGAACGCCTCGATGCCGTACTGCGGGGTCTGGTCGCCGGTGTTGATCTGCATGTCGGGCTGCTGCTGCTGCTGCTGTTGCTGGTGCTGCGGCGGCATCATCTGACCCGGCGGCGGGAACTGCCCGGGCGGGGGCATGTGGCCGGGTGGCGGGAACTGCCCGGGCAGCGGTTGCTGCGGGTTGCCGAACGGCGGGGGCTGCTGCTGGTGCTGCGGGGGCGGCGGGTGCGCCAGGTTGTGCTGCACCGCCGGTTGCTGCTGGTGCTGCGGCGCAGGCGGCTGGTGCTGCGCGGGTCCGCCGGGGGGTGGGCCGAAGGACGGCGCGGGCGGCGGCTGGTGCTGTACGGGAGCGCCCGGCGGCGGGCCGAAGGACGGCACCTGCTGCGGCTCGCCGGCCGACTTGTCGTCGTCGTCATCGTCGGCGACCTCGCCGCCGAAGTTCTCCAGGAGCGCGCGCAGTCCGCCGTCAAAGCCCTGGCCGACGGCCGAGAGCCGCCAGACGTCCTTGCGGTAGACGTCGAAGATCATGGTCGCCCGCTCGGTGCTGAACTCCGCACCGGTGAAGGCGTACCGGGCGATCTCCTGGCCGCCGGCCGCGATCCGCAGATAGCCCGACGTGACCTGGGCCATCGTCCCGTCGCCGTCGATCGTCGCGGTGAACGCCAGCTTGTGGATGTGCGGCGGCACGCGGTCGAGGGTGACCCGGAAGGACTCGGTGTCACCCGCCTGCGCGCCCAGGAGCTGGATCGACTCCTCCGGTGACTTCGGCTGGTTGAAGAAGATGAAGTAGCTGTCGTCGGAAAGCCGGTCGTTCGCGTCCAGGCCGAAACAACTGATGTCGAAGGAGAGCCCCGGCGCGTCCAGCCGCACACCGATGTACAGGTCGGTCCCCGCGGTCAGGTCGGCGAGTTTGGACTTCTGGCCCTTCCTGAACTCGACCACTTCGTGGCTCCCTTCAACGCTTGTGTCCAGCCTGCCGTCTGTCCCGACGACCTGCGCATGCGCACGGTTCCCCGTTTGCTTTGATCGGCCCACGCTATACGGCGCGGAGCACCCTCGTGGAGGGCCGTCCCCCGGGTTTCCCGGTCACCCGTCGGCCTCGTCCGAAATGTCCAGACCTGCGGCGGAGGCGACCCCTTCGAGGAACCCCCGCGCGCGCTCGGTCTTCGGATAGGCGGTCAGGAGTGCCCAGAACTCCGGCCCGTGCCCTGGTTCCAGGAGGTGGGACAGCTCGTGCAGAAGCACGTAGTCCACCACGTAGGCGGGCATTCCCCGCAGGCGGTCGGACAGTCGGATGGTGCCGTCCGCGGGGGTGCACGAACCCCAGCGGCTGTTCTGGTTGCCGACCCAGCGGACACTGACCGGCACCGCGCGACCGGCCAGAAAGCGTCCGGAGAGTTCGGCGGACCGCTGCATGAGGTCCTCGTCGGCGGGCCTGCGGCGGCGGTCCTTGGCGTCCAGGCGGTCGAGCATGACGGTGACCCAGTGGGCCTCCTCGGTCTTGGACATCCGCGCGGGCATCAGCACGATGGTCCGGCCGCCTTCGCGGTACGCGGAGACCGTGCGCCTGCGTTTGGCGCTGCGGCGCACTTCGACGGCACCCCGCTCCTGAGCGGCGGGCGGGGCAGGGATTTCGGGGGTGGGATCCGGACGGACGGAGGCGGGTGCGGGATCGGCGTTCACGGCCATGGTCCGACGCTATCGCCCCCGCCCGACAGCCCGGTCGGCGTTTGCCGGAAGAGTTTCCCGTACGACGTTCGTCTGTTCATCACACCCGACCTGTGGACAACGGATTGGGCACAGCGAGTGTCCGGGCGCATGCTTTCCGCTGTCGGATCCCTCCCGTCGGCGTGAAGGAGCAACCCCGTGCGCCCCATGCTCAGACCCGCCCTGCGCCGCCTGTGGCGTGACCGCGCCACGCTCCAGCTCGGCCTGGACCCGGACAACGCCGTGGTGCTCACCGGCCTGACCCCGCCCGTCGCCCGGTTGCTCGACGAGTTGGACGGCTGTCGCACCCTCAGTCAGACGTACGGGTTCGCCCGGCAACTGGGCCTGTCCCCCGTACAGGTCGATGATCTTTTGACCGTGCTCGCCGAGAACGGCGTCCTGGAGGATGCCGCGGACCGGCCGCCCACACTCCCGCCGACCGCCTCCCAGCAGGACCGGATCAGCCCGGACCTCGCCTCACTCGCCCTGGTGTGGCAGGGGTCCGACGGCGGCCTGGGGTCGCTGGCCCAGCGTACGGACGCCACCGTCGTCGTCTACGGCGCGGGCCGGGTCGGGGCGGCCGTCGCCACCCTGCTGGCCGCCGCCGGGGTGGGCAGGGTCGTGCCGGTGGACCGCCGCCCAGTCGCCCCTTCGGACGCCGGACCCGCCGGATACCGGTGGACGCAGACCGGCAGGCGCCGGGAGACCGCCGTCCGGGAGGCCGTCCGCCGGGCCGCGCCCGGGGTTTTGTGCACCCTGCCGCCAGGGCGGACGCTGCCCGACGCGGCGGTGGTGGTCTCCGAGTCGCGGCCCGACCCGGAGCTGGCCGACCGGTTGACCCGCCAGGGCACCCCGCACCTTTTCGCGGACGTCCGGGACACCGTCGGAGTGGTTGGACCGTTTGTGCTGCCGGGCGACTCGGCCTGTGGTCGATGTCTCGATCTCCACCGGTCGGACCGCGACGGCCAATGGCCGGTGCTGCTCGCCCAGCTGAGCAGCGACGTCCCGCCCCGCGACCAGCCCTGCGACGTCGTCCTGGCCGCCGAGGTCGCGGCCAGGGCCGCCCAGCAGCTGCTCTACCACCTGGACGGCGGCCTGCCCACGGCCGTCGACGCCACTTGGGAGACTGCGCTGCCGCAGGGCCGGACCCGGCGGCGCAGCTGGTCCCGGCACCCGGACTGTCCGTGTGGCGACCCGGCGGGGTGGGGTGGGTGAACTCCTCCGGCCGGGGGGAAACCGCTCCCGGCCGAGATCCGGAAACCGGTGGTATGCCCCGGTCCGGCACCGGAAAATCCGGCGGAGTGTGGACGATCACACGTGGCGGGTGTCCGGGTCGGACACAATGGACGATGTGAGCGATCTTCCGCGCAGGGCAGTGACCCGTACGGCCAAGCTCGCCTCGCTGCCTCTAGGGGTGGCCGGCCGGGCGACACTAGGGCTGGGCCGACGCCTCGGCGGCCGGCCGGCTGAGATCGTCGCCGCCGAGCTGCAACAACGAACCGCCCAGCAGTTGTTCAAGGTCCTGGGCGAGCTCAAGGGCGGGGCGATGAAACTCGGACAGGCGCTGTCCGTGTTCGAAGCGGCGCTGCCCGAAGAGGTCGCGGCCCCCTACCGGGCGGCCCTGACGAAGCTTCAGGACGCCGCGCCGCCGATGCCGGCCCGCACGGTGCACAAGACACTTGTGGACAACCTGGGCAGCGACTGGCGTTCCCTGTTCGAAGAGTTCAACGACAAACCCGCCGCGGCGGCCTCGATCGGCCAGGTGCACAAGGCGGTCTGGCACGACGGCCGTGCCGTCGCCGTCAAGATCCAGTACCCGGGCGCCGGGGATGCGTTGATCTCCGACCTCAACCAGCTGGGCCACGTGGCCCGGTTCGCCGGTGCGCTGATCCCGGGCATCGACGTCAAACCGCTGATCGCCGAGCTGAAGGCCCGGGTCGCCGAAGAGCTGGACTACCAGCTTGAGGCCGAGGCCCAGCAGGCGCACGCGCTGGAGTACGGCGACGATCCGGACATCTACGTGCCCGCGGTGGTCCACCAGACGGACCGGGTCCTGGTCACCGACTGGATGGACGGCACCCCGCTGTCGAAGATCATCGACAAGGGCACCCAGAAGGAGCGGGACCGCGCCGGGCGTCTCCTCAGCCGGTTCCTGTTCTCCGGGCCCGCGCGCACGGGCATGCTGCACGCCGACTCGCACCCGGGCAACTTCCGGCTGCTCGACGACGGCCGCCTCGGCGTCCTGGACTTCGGCACGGTCAGCCGCCTCCCGGACGGACTGCCCGCCCCGGTGGGCGTCGCCATGCGGCTCGCCCTGGCGGGCGACGCGGACGGCGTGGTCGAAGTCCTGCGCGCCGAAGGCTTCATCAAGCCGTCGATCCAGCTGGACGCCCAAGAGGTCCTGGACTACCTCGTGCCGCTGCTCGAACCGTCCGGGGTCGACGAGTTCACCTTCACCCGCCCGTGGTTGCGGGCGCAGGCCTCGCGCGTCGGCGACCCGCGCAACCCCGCCTCGCAGCTCGCCCGGCAGCTCAACCTGCCACCGAGCTACCTGCTGATACACAGGGTCACGCTGAGCACGATCGGCGTGCTGTGCCAGCTGAACGCGACCGCGCCGTTCCGCGAGGAGATGCTCGACTGGCTGCCGGGTTTCGCGGAACCCGACGAGACCGCCGCCGAGATCGCCGACTGACCCGCGGAAAAGCCCGACGGGCCCGGCTCCTGTTCCCAGGAGCCGGGCCCGTCGTCAGTTGTCCCTTGCTTGTGCGGCGGGCGCCCAGCGCGGCCGGCGGGAGATCCCGCCGTCGTCGCGGCGGAAGGTGTTCCCGCATGTGCGGCCTGCGAATCAGCGCGGCCAGGCGCGGATCCCGCCGTCGTCGCGGCGGAACCCGCTTGCCGTGCGGTTCTTACATGACCGCCAGGGCCAGGGCCCGGCGGGCGCGGAGGGAGGCGTTCTCGGCCCGCTTCCGCATCTTCCTGGCCATGAAGAGGTGGTAGGCCAACCGTTCGCGTTCGGCCTCCCGCTGTCGTTGCTGCATATGGGCCCTCGCGAGGGCTTCGTTCATGAGATGCATTTCCAGGCTCCGGTGGCTGTGTGCTGCGGCGTGTTCGGTTTCGACGCTGATCTGGGTCTTGACTTCGGTGTTCATGGGTTCCTGGCCTAGCGGGAAGGCTCGGTTCGTGAGCGCGCGGGTGTTCGGACGGCGGAGTGAGATTGCGTACCTCACGCGACGACCTCCGTCTTCCGCGGACGGCCACGGGGGCGCTTGCGCGCGACGACGACGCCCTGCACGAACAGCTCGCCACCCCAGACGCCCCACGGCTCACGGCGCTCGAGGGCGCCCTGCAGGCAGGCCTCACGCAGCGGGCACTCGCGGCACAGGGCCTTGGCGTACTCGACGTCCTCAGGGGTCTCGGCGAAGAAGACCTCGGGGTCGTACGAGCGGCACGGGACGCGCTCGGCGACGGCGTCGGGAAGGGTGTCGAAAGCGGTGAGGGTCATAAGGTCTACCTCCGGTACGGCGGGGGTGGGTACTTCGGTGGGGGGTCTGTCGAGCTGCCTGGTGGTCATCGTGTTTCCTCCGGTGATTTCTGTTCTTCGTGTGACTGCTGTTGTCGTCTGAGTGGATCAACCCGGGGACCTGCGGCCGTAGAGCTGCTGCTCCGGGAGCTTCAGCTCAAAGAAAAAGGGCCGCGGATCCCGGTTACGGGTTCCGCGGCCCTGAAGGAGCCGATCCTGACTGTCGGTCAGGTTCGATTCTTCCAGGGCGGGTGCCCGGAGCCGAGGTTCATCCGTCCGGCAAAGCCGGACATGCTCATGCCGTTGGTCCACTGCTGCTGCTTGGAGGCCTGCGTCCGCTCACAGGTAGCCAGGACCGCCGGTCGACGGTTCCCGATTAGCTGCTCTCGTCGCAGGCCACGCGCAGCCACTGCGCTGGTCGCTGCTTCCGCACCGGTGTCATGAGCCGTCGCGCTGTCGGCACCCGTGGGGGGCGCGGCAACGGTGTGGGCGGCGGCATCGGTCCCGGCATAGGCCGAGGCGGTGTCTACGAAGAGAGGGGAGGACGTGGTGCGAACCAGCTGAGCAGAGCGCACTGACAACTCGACCGACGAAGAGGCGGCAGCGTTGACGAAGACAGGTGCGTCCACGAGTTTCTGGGTCCTGATAATCACGACATTCGCCTCCCTTCGTACGATCGCGACGTCACCGCACGGTGGCGACGTCGGAGTGGATATGGACATGGTTTCGGGCGGTACAGCGTTGTAAACAGCGCGGTGCTGAAACCAGCACGACGTCGCCGAACCCAGCATCCGTCAGAAAGCCGGGCCGTTCAACCTGCCGTGCTCGTGAGATTAGATGGGTCTACAACAAGTGCGCAAACCATTTTTGACGTGGGCGTTCTCATGGAGGGAGTTCCCTCACACCACCTCGTGATTCCCTCAGGCGAGGTGTCACGAGCCGTCCGGAACATCACTTTTGTCCCCGAAGAGGTCAGCGGGCGGTTCCGCGTCCGGGATCACGGCGTCCGACAGCCCGTTCGAAGCCCCGTCCGAGGCCGCAGCCGAGGCTTCGTCCAGCGGTCCTTCCGACGTCACAACCGACGCTTCGTCCGGTCCGTCCAGCGGCAGCTCGTCCGGTGCCGGACCGAGCAGATCGCCGCCCTCGCCCGGCTCGCGCCCCGCGATCATCGCGAGCACGTCCGCGCCGAACTTGTCGATCTTCGACTGGCCGACCCCGGAGATCCGGGACAGGCCCTTGACCCCGTCGGGGCGGGCTTCGGCGATCACCGTAAGGGTCGCGTCGGTGAACACGCAGTAGGCGGGCTGACCCAGCTCGCCGGCCCGCGCCTTGCGCCACTCCCGCAATCGCTCGAACAGTGCCTCGTCCACATCTGACGGACACCCCTCACAGCGGCCGAGCTTGACCTCCACCGCTTCGAGCAGCATCTTTCCGCACACCCGGCAGCGGACCTTGCCGCGCTTCTGCTTCTCGCCCTTGGGCTTCGGCGCGGAGAACCGCGCCTCGCGGTCCCGCTTGGACGAGCCCGGCGTACGGAGTGCGTCAAGGAACCGGGACGGCTTGCGCCCCGCCCGGCCGCCCGGAGCCCGGGCCAGCGCCCAGGAGAAGGACAGGTGCACGCGGGCCCGGGTGATCCCGACGTACAACAGCCGCCGCTCCTCCTCGACCTTCTCGTCAGTGTCCGCGTACGCGATCGGCATCATGCCCTCGGTCACGTTGACCAGGAAGACCGCGTCCCACTCCAGACCCTTGGCCGCGTGCAGGGAGGCCAGTGTGACCCCGTCGACGCTGGGCGCGTGCTGGACCGCGGCCCGCTCGGCCAGCTCGTCCGTGAAGGCCCGCAGCGTGACGTCGGGCCGGGTTGCGGCGAACTCCTCAGCGAGCGTCACCAGCGCGTTGACCGACTCCCAGCGCTCCCGCACCTGCCCGGACCCGGCCGGCGGCACAGTCGACCAGCCGGTGGTGCTGAGCACCGCGCGCACCTCGGCGGCGAGCCCGCCCGCCTCGGGGTCGAGGCGGGCACCCAGCGCCTGGCTGCGCAGGAGCGCGCCCGCCTGCCGGATCTCGGCCCGCTCGAAGAACCGCTCCGCGCCCTTGAGCACGTACGGGACACCCTGCTCGGCCAGCGCCTGCTCATAAGCCTGGGTCTGCGAGTTGGTGCGGAACAGGACCGCGATCTCCGCCGGCTTGACGCCGTCCTCGATCAGCTTTTTGATCCGCCGGGCGGTGCCCTCGGACTCAGCCGGCTCGTCGGGGTACTCCTCGAACTGCGCCTGCGGACCCTCCGGCCGCTGGGCGATGAGTTCGAGACGGTACTTCGCCGCCTCGCCCTTGGCGTGCGTCAGCAGCCGGTTGGCCAGATTCACGACCTGCGGTGTGGACCGGTAGTCGCGGACCAGCTCGACCACGGTCGCGCTCGGATGCTTGTGCCGGAAGCCGAGCAGATAAGCCGGGGTGGCACCGGTGAACGAGTAGATGGTCTGGCTCGCGTCGCCGACCACACACAGGCTGCGGGCCCGCTCCGACCACAGGTCGAGCAGCCGTTGCTGGAGGGGGTTGACGTCCTGGTACTCGTCCACGGTGAAGTGGCGGTACTGCGCCTGGACGGCCTCGCGGACCTCGATACGGTCGTCGAGCAGGCCGATGGTCAGCAGCAGCACGTCTTCGAAGTCCATCCGGCCGCGGCTGGACTTGATCTTTTCGTACGCGGCGTAGATGTGCTGGATCTCGGCGGATTCGCGGGGAATCTTCCGGGCGGCCTTCAGAACCGCCGCCGGGTAGTCGTCCGGCGCGATCTGCGTGGCCTTGCACCACTCGATCTCACCCATGATGTCGCGCAGCTCGGTGCGGTCGGCGCGCAGCCGGCACTCGTGGACGGCCTCGGCGACGAACGGGACCTTGCTGTCGAGCAGACGCGGCGGCTCGCTGCCGTACGTCTTCGGCCAGAAGTACTGGAGCTGCCGCAGGGCGGCGGCGTGGAAGGTCCTGGCCTGGACCCCCGCCACGCCCAGTTCGCGCAGCCGCCCGCGCATCTCACCGGCGGCGCGGGCGGTGAAAGTGACGGCGAGGACCTGCTGCGGCTGCATCGCGCCGGTCAGCGATCCGTACGCGATCCGGTGGGTGATCGCCCTGGTCTTGCCGGTGCCCGCGCCCGCGAGCACGCAGACCGAGCCGTCGACGGCCCGGGCGACCTGGCGCTGCTCGGGGTCCAGGGCGTCCAGGACGGAATCCGGGGTGGGGGTGGCTTCGATCACCGGCCAAGTGTCTCAGGGCCCGGGGACATCCGAAGCCGGTTGTCCCTTGTTCACTGCTCCACGAAGCCACGTCCTACAGACTTCGCCCGTTCCGCACGAAGCCCTCCGGCCGTCGCCTTCACTACGCGGCCGGACTCCGCCCGGCGGGCTGTGCGCCCAGGAGCGGCCGGTGGAAGAAAACGTGGGCCCCCGTACGTTGTGACCTGCACGAGCAGCTTTCCAACCCGAGGAGTCTGAACACGATGTCGGCCAGCGTGACGATGTACAGCACGACCTGGTGCGGTTACTGCCGCCGCCTCAAGAGCCAGATGGACCGCGAAGGCATCGCGTACAGCGAGATCAACATCGAGGACGACCCCGCGTCGGCGGACTTCGTGATGGAGATCAACGGCGGTAACCAGACGGTCCCGACCGTGTCGGTGGTACCGGCCAGCGGTAGCGCGGACGTCGTGATGACGAACCCCAGCCTCAAGCAGATCCAGGAAGCCCTGGCCTCCTGAGCTCCGGCCTCCTGAGCTCCGGCCTCCTGAGCTCCGGCCTCCTGAGCTCCGGCCGCCCGAGTTCGAAGATCCTGTACGGAAGCCCCCGCGGACGCGGGGGCTTCCGTCGTCCGGACGACGGTCCTGATCTCCGTACCTGAGCTGGACCTGCTGTCGTTTTACCAGTGGTGCTGCTCGCCGATCGGTTCCCCGTACCAGAGCTCCAACAAGTGCCGGGCGATCGAGATGCCACCGGGGGGCAGCACCTCGCCCGCCTCGATCGCGGACTTCAGCTCCGCGCGGCTGAACCAGCGGGCCTCGGCGATCTCGTCGCCGTCCACCCGGACGCGACTGTCGAGCGCGCGGACGTGGAAGCCGAGCATCAGGCTCGCCGGGAACGGCCACGGCTGGCTGCCGATGTAGACGGCGTCCTCGACGCGTACGCCCACTTCTTCGAAGACCTCGCGGGCGACCGCGTGTTCAAGCGACTCCCCCGGTTCGACGAACCCCGCGAGCGAGGAGAACCGCTTCTGCGGCCACGCCGCGTTGCGGGCCAGCAGGCAGCGGTCGTCGCGGTCGACGACCAGCATGATCACCGCCGGGTCGGTGCGCGGGAAGTGGTCAGCTCCGCATGCCGCGCAGTGGCGCACGTGCCCTTCCGACGCGACGGCCGTCGGCTCACCGCAGCGCGCGCAGCGCGGGTGCGAGCGGTGCCAGTGCGCGAGGCCCACGGCGTGGACCATCATCCCGGCTTCCGTGTCCGACAGTGTCCCGCCGAGGGCGCGCAGGTCGGCGGTTTCACCGCAAGTACCGTCGTACGGGGGGAGTTCCGCGACGGAGACGGCAAAGTAGGCGATACCCGCGGGGTCGGTGCCGAGCAGGTACCGCTCGCCGGGCGGGGCGTCGGCGGGCGGCACGAAGACGAGCGTCGGTCGTACGGTGGCGGCACCCCTGACGAACCTGGCCCTGCCGTCGGCGACGAGCAGCACCCGGGTCGCCGGATCAACCCAGACCGCGGACAGCCAGTCCTGGTCCGTTCGGCGTTCAGCCGCCCGGTCGAGTGTTGCGCGCGACAGCGCCAGCTGCGGATTCCCCATGGACCGACCTTTCCTCCGACAGCCGCTTCGATCATGCTCGGAATCCGGTGACTGGAGATCAACTCACCGGATTCCGAGCATGATCGACGCGATGGTGCTGACCACCGTATCCCTACCGCTTCCGGGTGGACGTCAGGTCTTCCCAGCGGTCAGCCTCCGGACCCGGACCACCGTCACGGGTTCCCGTACGGCCTCTTCGATCTTGACCTGGGCCTGGGAGCCGACCAGCCGGCGCTGTCCGGATCAGTCATGCTTGTCAACCCAGCGGCTCCGTGCGGACGCCGGATGCCGCTGATCGAGGACGCCGGGTCGTCAACCGTCGTACGGTCGGGGCATGCCTGAGCGGAAGACACTGCGTGTGGCCACGGTGAACCTGCTGCACGGGATGGACCTGGACAGCGGGTCGAGCGGCCCGGCCCGGCTCGCCGGGGCGCTGGCCGCGCTGGACGCGGACATCGTGGCCATGCAGGAGGTGGACCGGCACCAGGAACGGTCCGAAGGAGCCGACCAGACCGCGGTCGCGGCGGCGGCGCTCGGCATGGACGAGTGGCGGTTCCAGGCGTCGGTGCACGGGGTCCCGGCGGAGGGCGCGGGGTGGGTCACCGATCCGCCGGACCCGATCGGGCAACTGCTGTACGGTCCGGACGACGTCGGCCTGGGCGGTCCGTCGTACGGCGTCGCGCTCCTGTCCAAGCTGCCGGTCAACCGCTGGCGGGGGCGGCGCTTCCCGGCCGCTCCGGTGAGTCTTCCACTGCGGGTGCAGGGCCGCCGCGGGCTGGTCTCCGTACCGGACGAACCGCGGTCGGTGCTGGCCGCGGAGATCACCGGTCCGTACGGGCCTTTCACCGTGCTCGCCGCGCACCTGTCGTTCGTACCGGGATGGAATGTCTCGCAGCTCGCGCGGATCAGGCGGTCGACCGCCGATCTCCCGGAGCCGCAACTGCTGATGGGTGACTTCAACCTGCCGGGGAGGATCCCGCAGGCGGTGACCGGTCACGGGCGGCGGCGCACCGCGCGGTGGCGGCAGTTGGCGCGGGTGGCGACCTATCCGTCGTACGGGCCGCGGGTGCAGTTCGACCACGTGCTGGGCCTGGGGGTGGGGCCGGGCGCGGTGCACCGGACCGAGGCTGTGCGGCTCGGGGTGTCGGACCACTGCGCGCTGGTGGTGGAGATCGACCTCGGCGGCCGGGAGCGTCAGGGTTAGCAACTTCGGATTTACGCGGTGACAGTGCCGAGGTTCACGGGCTCTTCCAGGTCCTCGTCCGACCGGGTGTTCAGGCGGGCCTCGAACGGGGTGTACTGCAGCAGCATCATCGCCGCGTCGTCCTGGAGCGGGTGCCCGACGTGCCGCTGTACGTCGGCTTCGAGGCGGTCGAGGGTGTCGTCGACGCCCAGGAGGCTGTCGGCGGCCCGCTCGGTCAGCGGGTAGAACACCCCGGCCTCGTCGCGGGCCTCGGTGATGCCGTCGGTGTACAGCAGGACGCGGTCGCCGCCCTGGAGCCGGACGCGCAGCACCGGGATGTCCATCAGCATCGGGTCGAGGATGCCCAGCGGCGGCACCGTCTCCGCCGGGTCCAGCGGTTGGCAGCCGGCCGCGCGCAGCAGCAACGGGGACGGGTGTCCGCAGTTGACGACCTGGAGGTTCCCGGCGTCCGGGCCCGTGTCCGGGAAGCCGAGCAGGACGAGGGTCACGAACTCCTCGTCGTCGCGGTCCAGGCGGCGGTGCAGCGAGGCTGCGAGCCGCCGGGTCACGCCGTGCAGGTGCGGTTCCTCGTAGGCGGCCTCGCGAAAGGCGCCCAGGACTGCGGCGGCGGTCTGGACGGCCTCCAGGCCCTTGCCGCGGACGTCGCCGATGATCGCCCTGACCCCGAACGGCGTGTGGATGACTTCGTACAGGTCGCCGCCGATGCGGGCCTCGGCCGCGGCGGCGCGGTAGCGGACCCCGGCGCTCAGCCGGCCGATGCGGCGCGGGACCGGGCGGAGCAGGACCTCCTGGGCGGCCTCGGCGACGCTGCGGACGTTCCGGAGGGTGCGTTCCTGCCGGTTGCGGACGTGCACTCCGGCCCAGGCGATGACGGCGACCAGGCTGACGGCCAGCAGGCTGATGTACGGTTCGCCGCCGCCGTCGTCCTGTCCGGCGATGCTGAGCAGCAGGGCGACGGTGATGGCGAGGAGTCCGTTGAGGGCGGGGCCCCGCGGGGAGTCCGGGGTGAGACCGGCCAGTGCGGGGGCGACGGCGAGGAGCGGCCCGATGTGGACGTTCGGAGGTGTGCTGAAGGCGACGATTATGACCAGCAGGACGATGACCGGCGGGAATATCCGCAGGAGCCTGCCCGCGAACGGCAGGAGTCTGCGGCGGATCCGTCCGCGTGCCGCTGCGTCGCCGTTCATCCGCGGTTTTCCATCCCTTGGGTAATCTTGGTCACGTTCTGTACTGTCTGCACCGATCCGCTAAGAATCAGCCTGTTTGGAACACAATACGAGGCAATTTTTATCGGTGCATAGACCTCAGTCTTCCAAGACGTCACTATTTGTCGTCATAATCTGGCGTATTCCCTGTCGGATCGGCGTTAGGACCGGTGGTCCGGCCGGGCTGACCGACCTGGTCCAGGTCGTCGGCGAGCAGGCGTTCGAGCCCGGCGCGGCCCGGCAGACCGTCCGGCCGGACGACCTCGCCGGTGCGCACGTACAGGAACGCAGCCGTCACCCTGTCCACCGGCAGGCCCATCTGCTCCGCCCAGGCGAGCCGGTAGACGGCCAGTTGGAGGGGGTCGGCGTCCTGGACCCTGTTGGTCTTCCAGTCGACGACCTCGTAGCCGTCCGCCGTCCGGTACACGGCGTCGATCCGGCCCCGGATGATCCGGCCGGCGAGGAGCAGTTGGAAGGACG
Organism: Kitasatospora sp. UYEF31; assembly: GCF_057291755.1. Classification (NCBI taxonomy): domain Bacteria; kingdom Bacillati; phylum Actinomycetota; class Actinomycetes; order Kitasatosporales; family Streptomycetaceae; genus Kitasatospora; species Kitasatospora sp. UYEF31. The sequence continues at coordinate 46,914 of NZ_JBXAWK010000020.1, read as the reverse complement.
ACTCGATCCGGTACGGCTTGCGCGCGGCGTAATCCGTACGCGCGAACGCTTCTTTGAGGCCCGCCAGGTCGGCGTCGTCGGTGATCTCCTCGTCGGCCGCGCCGGGCAGGTCGTCGGGCTCCAGGAGTGGCTGCTCGCCGAACCGGGATTCGACCCAGGCGTGGAACTCTGTGCCGCGCCGGGCCGCGGGGGCCGGCGGGCGCGGCATCGGCCGGGCCAGTTCGCGGGCGAGGCCGTCCGGGTCCTCGGCCAGCCGCATCACCTGCGAGGCGGTCAGGGTCGCGGGCAGCGGCACCTCGCGGACGGTGGACCGACTGTGGCGCAGTTCCTCGGCCAGCCGGTCGAAGTCCTGGTCCCAGGAGTCGATCTTCTTCATGTCCTCGCAGGAAAGCATTTCCTCGTGCGCCGGCGATTCCTCCCGCGCCGGGTGCCCCGCGCGGACCGGCTCGTCCGGAGCGGACGGAGTGCCCGGAGCCGCCGGGGTGCTGTGGCCGTCCGCAGGCAGGTGCTCGCCGAATGACTCGTGCTCAGCCTGGTCGTACGGGTCGTAGTCAGGCTGGTCGTAGTCAGGCTGGTCGTCGTCAGGCTCAGGACCGTGTTCATGCTCGTAGTCGGGCTCCTGCGGCAGTGGCGGTTCGTCCTCCGACACCGGGTGTGCCCCGGCGTGGTCGCCGCGCCGGGCCGCCTCCAGGATCCGCATCTCCTCGTGCACCAGGAGTGCGGCCCGGCGCCGCTCGCCCAGCGCCACCGCGTCCAGCGGCAGCGGCCAGGCGATCTCCTGCGCCGTCGCGAACTGCGGGTTGTCCGCGCCTTCCGCCGGTGGTTCGGCCCAGGCCGCGACGTCGCCGTTGCCCGCCGCGCAGTGCTCCCGCAACGCGGTGAGGAACGTGGAAGGACCCCGCGGGCCCTTCTGTGTGGGACCCCACCAGTGCCCTGAGGCGATCAGCAGCTGTTTGGGCCGGGTGAAGGTGACGTAGCCGAGGCGGAGTTCCTCCGTACTGTTGTAGCCCTTCAGGTCTGCGTCGAAGGACTCGAAGTCCTTCTTGTCGAGCCCCGGAAGCTGCGGAAGGTGTCCGGCGTCGCCGCGCAGGGGGTAGGGCAGCACCTTCGCGGAGCGCATCCACTTGTCCGGGTTCTTGCTGCTGGGGAAGCCGCCGCCGACGGACTTCACCAGGCCGTGGACCAGCACCACCTCCCACTCCAGGCCCTTGGCTTTGTGCGCGGTGAGGACCTTCACCGAGTCGCCCGCGCCGGGGAGGCTGCTGTCCATGCCTTTGTCGTGCTGGTCGGCCGTACGGAGGTAGGCCAGGAACGCGGTGGCCGACGGGTCGCCGTCCAGGTCGGCGAAACTCGCGGCAGTGTCGAGGAAGGAGTGCAGAGTCTCGCGGCGGCGGGCGGCCAGCGCGGACGGCGAGGCCGACAGCTCCACTTCGAGCCCGGTCACCGCGAGGATGCGGTGCAGCAGGTCCATGAGCGGTTCGCCGAGGTGGCGGCGCAGTTCGCGGATCTCGGCGGCGAGCCGGGCGAACCGCACCCGGGCCTCGGCGGAGAACTTCAGCTCCTCACCCAGGTCTGACAGTGCGTCGGACAGTGACACCACCTCGGTGGGGTCCGCCCCGGCCACCGCGTCGTCGAGCCGGGCGTCCGCGGTGTCCCGCCCGCTCCCGGGCACCCGCACCAGCTGGGCCGCCCGGCGCCCCAGCATCGCCAGGTCGCGCGGGCCGATCCGCCAGCGCGGCCCGGCGAGCAGCCGGACGAGGGCGGCGTTGGCCGTCGGTTCGTCCAGCACCTCGCACACGGCCACCAGGTCGGCGACCTCCGGCAGGTGCAGCAGCCCGGACAGGCCGACGACCTCGACCGGGATCTCCCGGGCCACCAGCGCGGCCTGGATTCCGGCGAACTCCTTGGCCGTCCGGGCGAGGACCGCGACGTCCTTGAAGGCGATCGGGTCGCCGTTCTTGTCCAGCAGCGTCGCGACGGCGTTCTGGACCTGGTCGGCGACCCACTCGATCTCGTCCGACTGGGTGGGCAGCAGAGCGCAGCGCAGCCAGCCGGTCCGGTCCGCCCCGGGGCCCGGACGCAGCGCCTGGACGCCGGGGTGCAGGGCGCGCAGCGGTGCGGAGAGCTCGTTGGCGAACGCGAGGATGCGGCCTCCGCTGCGCCGGTTCTCGGCGAGGGAGAAGCGGTGGGCGTCGCTGCCGTCGCGGCGTGGGAAGTGCTCGGGGAAGTCGTCCAGGTTGGCGACCGACGCGCCGCGCCAGCCGTAGATGGCCTGGCAGGGGTCGCCGACGGCAGTGACGGGGTGGCCGCGGCCCGGGGCTTCGTCAAAACCTTCGCGTACACCGGCCGCACCCATGTCGGAAGAGCCGAACAGTGCGCGCAGGAACCGCTGTTGGGCGATCGAGGTGTCCTGGTACTCGTCGAGCAGCACGATTCTGTACGTGTCGCGGAGGATCTCGCCGACCTCGGGCCGTTCCTCGGCCAGGCGGGCCGCGCAGGCGATCTGGTCGCCGAAGTCGAGCAGGTCGAGGCGGGCTTTGGCCGCTTGGTAGGCGCCGACCAGGGTCGCCAGTTCGATGCGCTTGCGGGCCGCCTCGGCGGCCGTCTTCGCGCCGGGGGCCGGTTTGGCCAGCGCGGCCACTTCGGCGATGAGCGCCCGGTCGAATTCCTGGAGCTTCCCGGCGTCGATCAGGTGCTCGGCGAGGTCACCGCCCAGGGCCAGCATGTCGGTCACGATCGACGTAAGCCCGCCGGTCAGTTCCGGGAACGGCCCCGGGGCCTTCCTGGCCGCCCGGATCGCCAGCTGGTAGCGGGTCGCGTCGGCGAGCAGCCGTGCCGTGGGCTCCAGGCCGATCCGCAGGCCGTGTTCGGCCAGGAGCCGCCCGGAGAAGGCGTGGTAGGTGGAGATCGAGGGTTCCCCGGCGTCCTCCTCCTCGTCGTCCCCGGCGACGGGCGTCGGCTCGTCGGGCGACAGGAGTTTCAGCGCCTTGCGGACGCGGTCCGCGAGCTCCGCCGCGGCCTTGTTGGTGAAGGTGAGGCCGAGCACCTGGTCGGGCCGCACCCGGCCGGTGCCCACGAGCCACACCACCCGCGCGGTCATCACGGTGGTCTTGCCTGACCCTGCCCCGGCCACGATCACGGCCGGTTCGAGCGGTGCGGTGATCGCCGCCATCTGCTCAGGGGTGAATGCCCCGTCCCGCAGGAGAAGGGCGTTCAGGTCCTCGGGTGATTCAAGTACGCGCCGCACCGGAGTAACGGTAGACGTCCTGGGGGACATCGCCGCGCAGGGCGGCCACCACAGGTTCATCCGACGGCAGGTGGCCCTACTCCACGATCGTCCGGCCCTCAGTCCGTGCGCTGCAGCACCGGCGGAAGTCACAGTGGTCGCAGTGCCCCCCGGTGACCGGTGTGAACTGCTCCCCCAGGACCCGCCCGGCGACGTCGGCGAGCATGCTGGACACCCAGGTGTCGCCGTCCTCGCCGACGGCCGGCGGTGCCTGGTGCTGGACGACGGGCCCCGGGGCGTTCCTGGGCCGGTCGTGGCGCAGCTGCACGAGTTCGGCGCCGCCGAGTGCCGGCCGTGCGCCGCCGAAGGCCTCCACGTCGTCGAGCGCGCCGCCCGCCACCGCGGCCTGGTACACCGCGAGTTGCGGGTGTGCCTCGACCTCCTTGGCGGTGGGCTTCCGCTTGGTCGTCTTGAAGTCGACGACGTACGCGAGGCCGTCCGCGCCGCGTTCGACCCGGTCCATCGACCCGCGTACGGAGATGCGGTGCTCCCCGACCGTCAGTTCGACGTCGAAGGGGTGCTCGGTGGCCACGGCGGTGCGGTGCCGCTCCAGGGTGTGCCAGGTGAGGAAGCGCTCCAGCGCCGCCCGCGCCTCCTCCTTCTGCTGCGCCGACTGCCACGGGGCGTCGAACGCGAGCGCGTCCCAGACCCGGTCGAGGCGGTCCATCAGCACCGGCAGGGACGCCTCCGTCGTGCCGGACCCGACCTCGTCGGCCAGCGCGTGCACCACCAGGCCGAAGCCCTGCGCCGAGGTCGAGGGCGATTCGGCTTTGACCTCCCTGCTGAGGAACCAGCTGAGCGGGCACGTGAGGACCTTCTCCACCGCACTCCCGGAGAGCTGCACCGGTGCGCCCGGACTCCGTACGGGGATGCCCGGGTCGGTCGGCTCCACCAGCCCCCACCAGCGTTCCGGGTGCGCGGCCGGGACGAGTGGGAAGCCCTCCTCGTCGCGCAGGTCGGCCAGCTTGGCGAGGCGCCGCCCGGCCGCCCGGCGCAGCGCTTCGGGCTGCGCGGGGTCGACCAGGGTGGCGCGCAGTTCGGCGACCAGCGCGGACACCGCGAGCGGCCGGACGGGCCGGTCGGCGACGGAGGTGACCTCGACGCCCAGTTCCTCCAGGAATCTGGAGGCCCGCTCGCCGTCGTCGTATATCGAGTTCACCGCGGTGACGACCAGGCGTTCCCTGGCGCGGGTGACCGCGACGTAGAAAAGCCGCCGTTCCTCGCCGAGCAGCGCGCCGGCCGAGAGTGGTTCGGCGAGGCCTTCGGCCCCGATCCGGTCGGCCTCAAGCAGTGAGCCGCGACGCCGCAGGTCGGGCCACAGGCCTTCCTGCACCCCGGCGACCACAACAAGGCGCCACTGCAGTCCTTTGGAGCGGTGTGCGGTCAGCAGGCGTACGGATTCCCCGCGCAACGCGCGGTCGTCAAGGCGTTCACCGGGGATCTGCTGGGCCGTCAGTTCTTCGAGGAAGTTCAGTGCCCCGCGGTGCCCGGAGCGCTCCTCCGCGCGGGCGGCCACCCCGAACAGTGCGACCATCGCGTCGAGGTCCTTGTCTGCGTTGCGCCCGGCGGTGCCGCCGCGCAGCACCGCGCGCTCCAGACGGGCCGGCCACGGGGTGCCGTTCCACAGCTCCCACAGCGCCTCTTCGGCGGTGCCGCCGCCGTTGAGCACAGACCGGGCCTTGACCAGGAGGGTGCCCAGGCGCAGCGCGCCCGAGCCGACGGCCGCCTCCAGGGCGACCAACTGCCCGGGTTCGGCCAGCGCCGCGCGGATCAGCTCGGCGGACGGTTTGCTGTCGCCGACGGCTGTCCCGGCGGCCCGGTCCTCCGCGCGCAGCGCGCGCCCGAGCAGCCGCAGGTCGGCCGCGTCCAGGCCGCCGAGCGGGGACTGCAGCAGCAGCCGGGCGTTCTCGGTGGTCAGGGTGTCCGGGTCGGCGGCCACCCGCAGGGCGAGCAGCAACGGGGCCACGGACTGTTCGGCGGCGAGCGGCAGTTCGTCACCGGCGATCTCCAGGGGCACCCCGGCGGCGGTGAGCGCCCGGCGGACCGTCGGGATGGAGTGCGTGCCCGAACGCAGCAGCACGGCCATCTCGCCCCACGGCACGCCGTCCTCAAGGTGGGCGCGGCGCAGGATGTCGGCGATGTGCGCCAGCTCCGCCCCGGGGGTGGGGTAGGTGTACACCTCGACACGGCTGGGGTCGTCGGTGCCGGCGCGGTCGGGGACGAGGTCGCGGTGGGCCCGCAGCGCGGCGGCCGGGAGGCCGTGCAGCCGCATGCGCTCGGCGAACTTCCGGGAGGTCTTGAGCATCCCCGCCCCGGCCCGCCGGGACGTGCCGAGGACCTGGATGTCGGCGTCGGCCCCGTCGGTCTTCGGGAACCTCGTGTGGAAGTTGAGGATGCCGTTGATGTCCGCGCCGCGGAACGTGTAGATCGACTGGTCGGGGTCGCCGACCACGGTCAGGTCGCGGCCCTGCCCGGCGATCGCCTGGAGCAGCCGCACCTGCGCGGCGTCGGTGTCCTGGTACTCGTCGACGAACACCGCTTTGTACTGTTGCCGCAGTTGCCCACCCACCTCCGGCTGCTCGGCCAGTATCACCGCGCGGTGCACGAGCTCCGCGTAGTCAAGGACCCCCTGCGCGTCGAGCACGTCGAGGTACTCGGCGAGGAACCCGGAGGCGGCGAGCCAGTCGGTCCGGCCGATCCGCCGGGCGAAGGCGGCCAGGGCCTCCGGGTCGAGGCCGACCTCGCGGCTGCGCGCGATGACGTTGCGGACCTCGTCGGCGAACCCGCGGGTGCCCAGGGCCGCGCGCAGTTCGTCGGGCCAGCGCCCGGCGGACTCCTCCGCCTCCCCGGCGAGCAGCTCGCGGACGAAGACGTCCTGTTCGGGCCCGGACAGCAGCCGCAGCGGGTACGTGAACAGCTCCGGCGGCTGGTAGGCCCGGACCATGGCGTAACAGAACGCGTGGAACGTGGTCGCGTTCGGCACAGAGGTGGTGTGCGGCAGCCGGGTGGTGATGCGGTCCCGCAGCTCCTGCGCCGCCTTGCGGCTGAACGTCAGGATCAGGATCTCCTCCGGCGCGATCCCCCGCCCGACCCGCTCGGCGACCGCCTCGACCAGCGTCGTGGTCTTCCCCGTGCCGGGACCGGCGAGCACCAGGAGGGGGCCGCCCGGGTGGTCGACCACAGCCCGCTGCCGCGCGTCGAGCACCGGCGGCGGCGGGTTCGTGACGGGGGTGCGGCTGAGCCGGTACGCGGGGCGGGGGGTTGTCACAAGGGTGGACCTTTGAGGAAGGCGCGGATCTTAGAGCGGACGGCCGCCCACTCTGCCCCAGCGGGCCTCCGCATGCACACCGAAGGCCTCAAGAAACAGAAGAAGACATACGTACGACCGGGCTTGACTGCTTTCGTACGGCTTTACCCGGGTTCACTTCCGGAGCCGCGTTCAGCGACACTGCCGTCCCAACGCGCCCGGCCCATGTCCACCCGCTCACCCGACCGGCGCAACGGCGTCCCTTCAGTCCGGTAACGGCCCAGTGCCTCGGTCTCCTTGCCCGCGAGTGGGGTCCCGTCTGACCGCAGCACCCGCCACCACGGCGCCTCACCACCCGCGTACAACGACATCACCCTGCCGACCCGCCGCGGCCCGCCGTCCCCCAGGTATTCGGCGATGTCGCCGTAGGCCATCACCCGCCCCGGCGGGATGCGCAGCACCACATCGAGCACCCGCTCAGCGAACGGATTCGGCACACCCGCAGTCGGTTCGATCACCGGCCGCATCCTTCCAGACACCACTGACAAACCTCCGTCACAACAATCCGGAATACCCCCGGAACACCACGGAGCCAAAACCATCCCACCCGGTTACGCGTGCCCCATCGGTCCAATCAGCAGCGCGCATGCCACCATCAAAGCCGACGATGGACCAGTGTTAAGAGAACACAACGAGTGCGAGGAGAAGAACCGGATGGGCGCACCCGGACACGTGCGTGCCCCCGCGACCACTCCGTCGGTGGTCGAACCCTCCCAGCCGTTCCGCGTCCACCGAACCTCCGACCTGCTGCGGTTCCTCGTCGGTGTGGTCGCCATCGCCGTCCTGTTCGTCCTGATCAGCATCGCCCAGCAGACGACCAACGGCCTTGAGTCCGACATCATCCGCGGGGCCCAGGCCGGCTACCCGCACCTGCTGCTCAACCTCTCAGGGCGGTTCTTCGCCATAGCGGTCCTGGTCGTCCCGGTCGCGTACGGCGTCGAGCGGCTGCTGCGCCGCGACGGCCTGCGCGTGGCCGACGGCGTCATAGCGGCAGCGGTCACCTACGCCACCTCGATGGCCCTGGACTGGTGGCTCGTCGGCCCCGGGCCCGACTCCCTGTCCGACGCCCTCACCCGGCCGCTGGCTGACGGCACCGGCGGCGTCACCGACCCGATCCACGGCTACATCGCCCCGATCGTGGCGTACGTGACCGCCGTGGGAATGTCCCGCAGGCCGCAGTGGTCGGCCCTGGTCTGGGCTCTGATCACGCTGAACGCCGCGACCGTCCTGGTCGGCGGCTTCACCACTCCGCTGGCCCTGATCACGAGTCTGCTGTTCGGCCGCACCATGGCGCACCTGACCGTGTACATGGTCGGCACCACCAACTCCCGGCCGCCCGGCACGGCGGTCATCGCCACCCTGCAACGGTTCGGCCTGCACCCGGTCTCGGCCGTCCGCGGCGGCGACGGGCCCGACGAGAGCCGCCGCTACCTCGTCACCCTCGCCGACAAACGGCAGCTCCACGTCGCCGTCCTCGACCGCGACCAGCAGGCGTCCGGGTCGCTGTACCGCATGTACCGGCGGCTGCGGCTGCGCAGTTTCACCCACCGCCGCGCGCTCCTGACCCTGCGCCGCGCCATGGAGCAGGAGTCGCTGATCGCGTACGCGGCGGCCGACGCCGGGGTGGCCACCCCCAAGCTCGTAGCCGTCGCCGAGATCGGCTCGGACGCGGCCCTGCTCGCGTACTGCCACGTCCCCGGCGACCGTACGCTGGACGACCTGGCCGACACGGAGATCCCCGACGCCCTCCTGGAGGACGTCTGGACGCAGTTGTCGAAGCTCCAGGCCCACCGGCTGACCCACCGCCAGCTGATCGGCGGCTCGATCCTGATCTCCGACGCGGGCCGGGCCTACCTGATCGACCTGCGCGGCGGCGAGATCGCCGCAGGCGACCTGTCGATGCGGATCGACACCGCGCAGCTGCTGACCACGCTCGCGCTGCGGGTCGGCGAGGAGCGGGCCGTACGGACGGCCGTCGGCATCCTGGGCGCCGACACCGTCGCCGCCGCGCTGCCGCTGCTCCAGAAGGTCGCGCTGAGCCGGACGACCCGGACGGCGCTGCGCAAGGACAAGACACTGCTGTCCCGGCTGCGCGAGCAGATCCTGGCGGTGCGGCCCCGGGCCGAAGCCGAGCCGGCCCGCCTGGAGCGGGTCCGGCCGCGCACGATCATCACTCTGGTGGGCGGTGCGTTCGCCGGCTACTTCCTGCTGTCCCAGTTGACCCACGCCGACCTGGGTTCCATCTTCCACCGGGCGAACTGGGGCTGGGCCGCGATCGGTTTGGTCGCGAGTTCGCTGTCCTACCTGGCCGCGGCTCTGATGCTCCTCGGCTTCGTCCCGGAACGTCTTTCGGTCGTACGGACGACTGTCGTGCAGCTGGCCGGCTCGTTCGTGAAACTGGTGGCCCCCGCCGCGGTGGGCGGGGTCGCGCTGAACACCCGCTACCTGCAGAAGGCCGGGATCCCACCGGCGCTGGCCGCGGCGAGTGTGGGTGTCTCCCAGCTGTTCGGGCTGGTGTTCCACATCGCACTGCTCGCCCTGTTCGGCTACATCGCCGGCACGGAGGAGACCCCGTCGTTCGCCCCGTCGGGCGCGGTGATCGCCGGGCTGCTCGCCGTCGCCCTGGTGATCCTGCTTGTGCTGGCCGTGCCGCAGGTGCGCCGGGTCATCACGAGCAAGGTCGGCGAACTGTTCTCCAACATCGTGCCGCGGCTGCTCGACGTACTGCAGAATCCAGCCAAACTGGCGGCCGGCCTGGGCGGCTCGCTGCTGCTCACGACGGCGTTCGTGCTGTGCCTGGACGCGTCAGTCCGCGCCTTCGGCGGCTCGGCCTCGTTCGCCGCGATCGCCGTGGTCTTCCTGGCGGGCAACGCGATCGGCAACGCGGCCCCCACACCCGGCGGCATCGGCGCGGTCGAGGCCGCGCTGATCGCAGGTCTCACCACAACAGTGCGGCTCCCCCTGGAGACGGCCACCGGGGCGGTGCTGCTGTTCCGTTTCCTGACGTTCTGGCTGCCGGTGCTGCCGGGGTGGATAGCGTTCACCTACTTGCAGCGCAAGCAGGCGATCTAAGCGCAAGCAGGCGATCTAGAAGGCCACTGAAAATCCAGGCCAGGCTCGCGACGCCCGACACGGCCCCGGCACTTCTGCCGTGGTCAGATCGTGGGCGCTTCACCAGAAACCAGACCAGAAACCGGAAAACCGGTGGGCGGTACGGATTTGACATCCGTACCGCCCACCGGTTTTCCGGTTTCTGAAAGACCTAGTAGACCGGCTTGTGCGGCTCGATCTGGTTGATCCACCCCAGGATGCCGCTGCCCAGGTGCACCGCGTCGGCGAACCCGGCCGACTTCAACACGGCCAGGACCTCGGCGGAGCGCACACCCGACTTGCAGTGCAGGACGATCTTCTTGTCCTGCGGCAGGTCCTCAAGCGCGCGGCCCATCAGGAACTCGTTCTTCGGCACGAGGACGGCTCCGGGGATGGAGACGATCTCGTACTCGCCGGGCTCGCGCACGTCGATGAGGTGGATGTCCTCGCCGGCGTCCATCCACTCCTTGAGCTGACGCGGGGTGATGGTCGAACCGGCGGCGGCCTCCTGGGCCTCCTCCGACACGACGCCGCAGAACGCCTCGTAGTCGATGAGCTCGGTGACCGTCGGGTTCTTGCCGCAGACCGCGCACTCCGGGTCCTTGCGGATCTTGACCTGGCGGTACGTCATCTCCAGCGCGTCGTAGATCATCAGGCGGCCGAGCAGCGGCTCGCCCATGCCCGTGAGCATCTTGATGGCCTCGTTGACCTGGATCGACCCGATCGACGCGCACAGCACGCCGAGCACGCCTCCCTCAGCGCAGGACGGGACCATGCCGGGGGGCGGCGGCTCGGGGTAGAGGCAGCGGTAGCACGGGCCGTGCTCGGCCCAGAAGACCGAAGCCTGGCCGTCGAAGCGGTAGATCGAGCCCCAGACGTACGGCTTGCCCAGGAGCACGGCTGCGTCGTTGACGAGGTAGCGCGTGGCGAAGTTGTCCGTGCCGTCGACGATCAGGTCGTACTGCGCGAACAGTTCCATGACGTTGTCGGCTTCGAGGCGCTCCTCGTGCAGGTTCACCTGCACGTACGGGTTGATCCCGACGACGGTGTCCCGCGCGGACTCGGCCTTGGAACGGCCGATGTCGGCCTGCGAGTGGATGATCTGGCGCTGCAGGTTGGACTCGTCGACGGTGTCGAACTCGACGATGCCGAGCGTGCCGACACCGGCCGCGGCGAGGTACATCAGCGCGGGCGACCCCAGACCGCCGGCGCCGACACACAGCACCTTGGCGTTCTTCAGTCGCTTCTGCCCGGCCATCCCGAAGTCGGGGATGATCAGGTGGCGGGAATACCGGCGGACCTCGTCGACGGTGAGCTCGGCAGCCGGCTCGACCAGCGGGGGTAGCGACACTGCGGACTCCGAAGGGTCAGGCGCGAAGCACCCGGCCGACGGGTGGTCCTGCACAGGTCCCCCGCCCGGACCGGACGCTCCCGGCTCTACTGGTTCTTTCTCCTGGCAACAGTGTCACGCCCCTTGGGATTCCCCGTCGGGGGTCCGCAGTTTGGGACTCGACGACCAGGGCTTTCAGCCGCTCACGCGTCCGGGTAGGCCCACGGGTTCGGAAGACACGCTCTGGCCCCCTGGCCGCCGCGTTCCCTGAGCGACTTCGTCTGCTGCATCATCACCGGGGCCTTGCCGTCCGCCCGGCAGACCTCGTCGTGCCCGTGGCCCATCCGGTGGCCGACCTCGTGGTTGAGCAGCATCTGCCGGTAGGCCAGCATGTCCGGGCCGAACGCGGGCGAACCCTGCGCCCAGCGGAAGCCGTTGATCATGACGAACTTGGTCCCGCCCGCGTTGCAGGACACGTTGTTCTCGCTGGTGTCGCCGACGAACGGGGTGCATATCTTGTGCAGCGTCCCCGGGGAGGACAGCCGTACGTAGAACTCGGCCTTCGACGGGTCGTCGACCCGTTCGAACAGATCACCCTCGTGGGCCCAGCTGCGCGGGTCGTTTATGGTCTGGTGCACGAACGTCGCGAACGACGTGCCGTCCAGTTGCAGGCCCTCTTCGATCTGCACCGCGTACTTGTAGACCTTGTTCAGCTTCACCCCGGCGGGGACCGCCGGCGCGGGCTGGTCGCCCGGCATGGTCACGAATTTGCCGTTCAGGGTCAGCTTGGGGTCCAGCGGGAACTGGAGGCTCATCCGGTCGGTGGTGGACCCGCCGTTGGCGGGCGTCGGGATGGGTATCGCCGTCGGGTCGGTCGGCGGCGCGGAAGCCGGGGGCACCGCCGGGTTCGCGACGACCGCCGGACGGTCGGACCCCCTGGACGCGGCCTGGTTCTCCCGGGCTGCGGCGTCGGCGCCTGCGGCCTGGTCGCTGCCCGCGGCCTGGGCCTTCCCTGCGTCGTCGTCACCGATCTGCATCACCACGGCGCCCGCGAGGACGGCTCCGGTGACTACGGCCGTTCCGGCGGCGACGAGCGTACGGCGGCCCCGCCTCGAATGCGTCGGCTCGTTGTAGAGCTCGGAGCCCAAGGATTCAGTACGGGCCGGCTCGTCGGACAGGGCCTGCTCGGCGAGGCGGGCCCGCCGCCCGGTCTGCGTCGGGATGTAGGCCGCCGGGAGCTCCTGGCTCTGCCCCGAACCCCGGTGTCCGCGGCTCTGCCGATCCGCGGGCTGTCCGGACGGTTCCACGACGGGGGCGACCGGCGCGGCGGAGATCCGGGTGACCGCGAAGCCGCCGGTGCCGCCCTGCGGGACGGGCTCCTTGTACGGGACCTGCTCGTACGGCACCTGCTCGTACGGCACCTGCTCGTACGGCACCGCTGCGGGCAGCGGGTCGGCCTGCGGCTGGTACTGCTGGCCGCCGACTCCGGGAGCGGCGTAAGTGCCGCTGTCGTACGCGGTGTTGCCGTATGCGGCACTGTCGTACGCGCCCGTGGAGTACTGCCCGGTGTCGTACTGACCCGTGTCGTACTGACCAGCGACGTACTGCCCGGTGTCGTACGACTGGCCGCTGTACAAGTCCGTGCCGTACTGGCCGGAGCTGTAGGACCCGGTGTCGTAGGCCACGGCGTTGTACGCGCCTGTCTCATACGACGTCCCGGTGTCGTACTGGACCGCGGCGTACGTCGTCCCCGGCTGCTCGCTGTAGCCGTAGCCGGGCACCGCGTACTGCCCGCTGCCGGACGCGTAGTCGCCGAACTGCTGCTGCGGGACCTGCTGCGCCTGCTGGTCCGCCGTGTACTGGCCGGTGGAGTACTGGCCGGTGGAGTACTGGTCCGTGTCGTACTGACCCGTGTCGTACTGACCTGACTGACCTGAGCCGTACTGCTCCGCCGCGTACTGGCCCGTCGTGTACTGTCCCTGCTGCCCGGAGTCGTACGCCGGGGTCCCGTAGGAATCCTGGGCGTACTGGCCCGTGCTGTAGGACCCGGTGTCGTACGCCGCGGCGGTGTACGCCCCGGTGCTGTAGCCCGTGTCGTAAGCCGCGTCCTGGACCGGAACGGCGGTGTAGGCCTCGTAGGCCCCGGTCTGCCATGACCCGTCGCCCGGTGCGGAGTACCCGGCCCCGGATATGTACGCGCCGTCCCCGCCCTGCGGCATCTGCTGTCCCCAGTCGTCCGGTGCGTAGGCGTCGCCGCCGGGCACAGCGGACCAGTGTCCGGCCGGCCCGCCGTCTTCCTGGCCTTCCGCATTCCCCGAGTGTCGGTTCACTGCGCGGTCACCCCCGCTGTCGTGTTCCGTCGGTCGTCGTGACCGTTTGCGGAACTCTGTTCGGCGATCAGGTCACAGAAGGCCCGCGCGACGATCCGCGGGTGTTCGAGCATTGCCACGTGCCCGGAGTCCGGGACCACGAGCAGCCGGGCGTCCGGGAAGGTGCCCATCGCGCGGGCGGCCTTGTCCGGGTCGACGAGTTTGTCGCGGCGGCCGTAGACCAGCAGCGCAGGCGCGGTCACCTGGGCGGCCTGCCGCCACAGGGCCTGCGGTCCCCGCTCCAGGTAGGCCGCGACGAGGCCGCGGGTGGAGCGGACCATCGCGTCCAGGGCGTACGGCAGGCCCTGCCGGCGGCGGAACTCGGCGACCGCCGCGGCGAAGGTCTCCTCGGCCACCGTGGCCGGTTCGCCGTAACAGAGTTCGAGGAACATCCTGGTCCGCCGCTCGGGCGGCAGGTTGCGGGTGAGCCGGGCGAACAGCCGGCCTACGCCGGGGGCGGCGAGCAGCCCGGTGGGCACCGCGGTGCGCTGCGGCATCAGGTCGGGGAGCGCCGGGGAGACCAGGGTGACCGTGCGGACCAGGTCGGGGCGGCGGGCCGCGACGCGGGTCACCACGGCACCGCCCAGCGAGTTGCCGACGAGGTGGACGGGCGCGCGCCTGCCGAGGGACAGGATCAGGCCTTCGACCGCGCGGCAGTGCGCCGACAGGGAGTAGTCACCGTCGTGCGGCGGGGTGGAATACCCGAAACCGGGCAGATCGACCAGCTCGGCGCTGACCGTGTCCCGAAGTTCGGTGGCGAGCGCGGTCCAGTTGAACGCGGAGCCACCCAGTCCGTGGACGAACACGGCCGTGGGGAGCGTGTCGTCACCCGACGCGTCCCGCCGCACGGACACTGCCGTGCCGGTCGTCACGTGCACGGTTCGTGCAGGCCAGAGCGTCTGCACCGGATCCGGGCAGGGTTCGTCCGCGGTCGGCGGAATGATCTGCGGCGTCGTCACGGTGGGCAATATTACGAGATGATCACCGCAACGGAAGAGTGGAGTGGCGGATTGAGCTGCGGATGGAGCCTGATTGCTCCCGCAGTGACCGCTTTGCGCCCCCCTGTGATCACCCTGTTGCATCACGATTAGGTATCGGGCGCAACGCACCACGCAGACCGTGACGTCGCCTGCGACTCCGGTGTCACGACAGTGAGAACGACGCCGCACGGAAGGGGTTACGGCCAGGACCGAGTTTTCCCGGGGAACGCGCGACTTTGGGAACGCGGGTGGTTTCATGAGCCGCGACCGACGCAGAGGACGGCTACCGCTGAAACCCAAGCCCGCGGGCCCTTTGCGGGAACCCCACAAAATCTCAGCTGTTGTTCGTTGCGCCACAAAGCTGCGCCCGCCTGTTACTCAAAAGTAGGATGACGTGGCACGAACCACACATCCTCCGGGAAAACGCCCCTGGGGAAGCCGGGCCCACGGGCCCGCAGAGCAAAAAAGTCGAGCAATGCTGAGGAGCGCCGTGACAGCCATCCAGGATGCGGAACCACGCCCCCGAGGCACGCGGCTTCCCCGTACCGCCCGTCGGGCGCAGCTGCTCGTCGCGGCACAGGAGGTCTTCGTCGCCCAGGGTTACCACTCCGCCGCGATGGATGACATCGCCGACCGCGCCGGGGTCAGCAAGCCCGTGCTCTACCAGCACTTCCCCGGCAAACTCGACCTGTACCTGGCCCTGCTCGACCAGCACTGCGAGTCGCTGCTCAACGCCGTGCACACGGCGCTGGAGTCCACGCACGACAACAAACTCCGGGTGGCCGCCACAGTCGAGGCGTACTTCGCCTTCGTCGACGACCCGAGTGGCGCGTTCCGCCTGGTCTTCGAATCCGACCTGACCAACGAGTCCGCGGTCCGCGAGCGCATCGAGAACGTCGCCGGGACCTGCGCCGAAGCGGTCAGCAAGGTCATCGCCGAGGACACCGGGCTCGGCCCGGACGAATCGATGCTCCTGGCCATCGGCCTGACCGGCATGGCCCAGGTCACCGCCCGCTACTGGATGGGCCAGGGCCGCTCGGTGCCGCGCGGCACCGCCTCCCAGCTGATCTCCTCGCTCAGCTGGCGCGGCATCTCCCGCTTCCCCCGGCGCGAGGACCAGCACGACTGACTCCGCGGAGTCGCCCGGGTTCGCGCTCGGCGTACCCACGGCGGCACGGGAATGGACACCGCCTCGACTAGCCTTCCAGGGGAGTACGGGCGCGCGCCGGTCAGCTTTTCGGCGCAGCCGCTCTTCGTTCGATACAGCCGCCGGGCGACGCGCGGCGCCGGACGGCGGCTGAGCGAAGCGAAGCCGACATCCGGACCTGCGTCGCGCCTGGAGCCTTCAGGGAAAGAGGACAGCCGTGGAGATCAAGATCGGTGTGCTGCACACCGCACGCGAACTGGTGCTGGAGAGCACCGGGACCGCGGAGGACGTCGAGCGCGCGGTCGCCGAGTCGCTCGCGGGCAAGTCGACGATCCTGTCGCTGACGGACGAGAAGGGCCGCAAGGTCATCGTCCCCAGCGACCGTATCGCGTACGTCGAACTGGGTGAGCCGACCTCCCGCAAGGTGGGCTTCGGCACCATGTGACACCGCTGCGCCTGAAGAAGACCTGAACCCTGGAAAAGAAATATGGGGCCGTACGGAGAAATCCGTACGGCCCCATATTTCTTTTCCAGGGTTCAGGAAGCCAACCCCAAAGAGGCCATCCGCCCCGCGTGCGCGTCGGTGATCCTGGCGAACATCCGGCCGATCTCCGCCAGGTCGAAACCGACCATGCCGCCGCTGCCGAGCCCGCCGATCAGGAGCGCGGACAGCGCGTCCCGCTCCGCGGCGACCCGCTGGGCCTGGCTGAGCGCCTCGCCCATGAGCCGCCTGCCCCACAGCGCGAGCCGTCCGGCCACCTTCGGGTCACGCTCGATCGCACCGCGGACCGCGTCCACGACGAAGTCGGCGTGCCCGGTGTCGGCCAGCACGTCCTCCACCAGGATCCGGCTGGTCACCGGCAGGTGCGCGGAGATCTCCCGGTAGAAGTCCGCCGCGATCCCGTCCCCCACGTATGCCTTGACCAGGCCCTCCAGCCAGTCCTTGGGCCTGGTGTGGGCGTGGAAGGAGTCCAGCGGGGCGACGAACGGCGCCATGGCCGCGTCAGGGTCCACGCCGAGCCCCGCGATGTGGTCGCGCAGCCGCTCGTAGTGGTGGAACTCGGCGACCGCCATCGCGGCCAGCGCGGCCTTGTCGGCCACCGAGGGCGCCATCTTCGCGTCCTCCGCCAGCCGTTCGAACGCGGTGATCTCGCCGTACGCGAGCACTCCGAGGAGCTCGGTCACCGCCTCCTGGCCCATCCCGCTGCCGGCTGTGTCGTCGCTGGTCAGCGGTTGTGCTGCCGCCTGCTTGTCGTCCTGCGTCCCGTCACTCATGCTCCGCAGCGTAGTCAGCGACACAGTGTCATCCGCCGGGTGGCGGGTAGACTGGTCTGGTACGCGGATGCCCGGTCGGAGGACGATCGGCTCCGACCAACCCGCCCGGGAGACCTCCCGAGGGCTGAGTCCCGTGTGAACTGCGCTCGAGATGACGCAGTGAGTCGCGCCTAGAACAGCGCATAGAACTCTGCTCCGTATCGCGCAGCCTGTCCCCAGGCCGACGACGGCCTGGAGTGCTGACAACACGGTCCTGACCCCCTAGGACGCCAGGTCCCCATACACAGAACAGGCTGAACCCCTGACAACTTTCCGTGAACTCGGTGTACTCCCCGAGACCGCAGAAGCACTTGAATCACTCGGCATCATCGAAGCGTTCCCGATCCAGGAATCGACCCTGCCGGTCGCCATGTCCGGCAACGACGTCATCGGACAGGCCAAGACCGGCACCGGCAAGACACTCGGCTTCGGTATCCCGATCATCGAGCGCGTGATCACCGCCGCCGACGTCGACGCCGGCCGGGCGACCGAGCTGCCCGGCAAGTCCCCGCAGGCGCTGGTGGTCGTCCCGACCCGCGAGCTGTGCGTGCAGGTCACCAACGACCTGCTGGCCGCGGGCAAGACCCGTAACGTCCGGGTGCTCGCCGTCTACGGCGGCCGGGCCTACGAGCCGCAGGTCGAGGCGCTGAAGAAGGGCGTCGACGTGGTCGTCGGCACCCCGGGCCGTCTGATCGACCTGGCCGGGCAGAAGCTGCTCGACCTGTCGCAGGTCAAGATCCTCGTGCTCGACGAGGCCGATGAGATGCTCGACCTGGGCTTCCTGCCCGACGTCGAGAAGATCGTCGACCGCATCCCGGCGCGCCGCCAGACGATGCTGTTCTCGGCCACGATGCCGGGCCAGATCATCACCCTGGCCCGCCGCTACATGACCAAGCCGACGCACATCCGCGCGTCCGCCCCGGAGGACCAGGGCCACACCGTGGCTTCGGTCAGCCAGCACGTCTACCGCGCCCACGCGATGGACAAGCCGGAGCTGCTGACCCGCATCCTGCAGGCCGAAGGCCGTGGCCTGGCCATGGTGTTCTGCCGCACGAAGCGGACGGCCGCCGAACTCGCGGAGAAGCTGGCCGAGCGCGGCTTCGCCTCCGCCGCGGTGCACGGCGACCTCGGCCAGGGCGCGCGTGAGCAGGCCCTGCGCGCGTTCCGCAACGGCAAGGTCGACGTCCTCGTGGCGACCGACGTCGCCGCCCGCGGCATCGACGTCGACAACGTGACGCACGTGGTCAACTACCAGTGCCCGGACGACGAGAAGACCTACCTGCACCGCATCGGCCGCACCGGCCGCGCGGGCGCTTCGGGTACGGCCGTCACCCTCGTCGACTGGGAGGACATGCCGCGCTGGGGCCTCATCAACAAGGCCCTGGAGCTCTCCTTCCCGGAGCCGGTGGAGACGTACTCAACTTCCCCGCACCTGTTCGCGGAGCTGAACATCCCCGCGGGGACCGGCAAGACCCTGCCGCGTGCGCAGCGCACCCGGGAGGGCCTGAGCGCCGAAGGCATCGAGGACCTGGGCGAGACCGGTGCCAAGACCAGCAAGGGCGGCCGCGGCAAGCCGGCCGGCCGTGGGGCCAAGGCCGCAGGGCCTGGCCGCAAGACGGAGGACACGACGGAGAAGGCCGCCGAGCCGAGCCGTCGCCGTGAGCCGGGGACGCGTACGCGCCGCCGGGTGAGCGGCGTCGACACGGACGGCACCAACGCCACCACCGTCATCGCCGCCGCGATCGCCCCCGTCGTGGCTGTACCGGCCCCGAAGATCGCGCCGGTCAGCATTCCGGAGCAGGCCGCGGCCCCGGCCGTCGCCGGTGACGAGACCGGTGACGCCCCGCGGCGCCGCCGTCGCCGCCGCCGTCCGGCGGCTGCCGGTGAGACCGCCGCAGCCGAGTAGACAGTTCCACGGAGCGGGGCCCGCAGCGATGCCGCGGGCCCCGCTTCCGCGTTACCGGTGTTCTCCGGTTGAAGTACGGCAGTAACCCGTGGGTAACCTCATCCTGTGAGCACTCCCCGCAGCCTGGAACTGCCCGCTTCGGTGCGTTCCGCCCGCCTGTCCACCGCTCGTGGCGACTTCGCTGTGCTTGACGCAGGCCCTGCACACAGAGGCACTGTCCTCCTCGTGCCGGGCTTCACCGGCAGCAAAGAAGACTTCCTCGCGGTCCTGGATCCGATCGCCGCGCACGGCTACCGCGCGGTGGCCCTCGACCAGCGAGGTCAGTTCGAGACCGGCGGTACGGACGACCCCGACGCGTACAGCCGCGACTCGCTCGTGGCGGACCTGGGCGCGGTCGTCGACAGCCTCAGCGGGCCCGTCCACCTGGTCGGGCACTCCTTCGGCGGCCTCGTCTGCCGGTCCTTCGCATTGGCCGCGCCGCAGCGGCTGCGCTCCCTGGTCCTGATGTCCTCGGGCCCGGCGGCGATCCACGACGCGGAGATCCCCCGGCTTGAGCTGCTCGAATCGGTGGTCCTGCTGCTGAGCCGGGCGGAGATGTGGGAGGCCATGCGCGCGGCCGAGGGCGCCACGACCGACCTCGGCAGTGCCGTCGAGGAGTTCCTGACCGCCCGCTGGCTGGGCAACGTGCCCGTCGCGCTCAAGTCGCTCGCCGAGCAGTTGCGCACCGAGCCGGACCGGGTCGACGAGCTGGCGCGGGTCGTCCGGGCCGGTCTGCCGACGCTCGTGCTGTCCGGCGAGCGCGACTACGCGTGGCCGGTTCCTTGGCTGGCAAAGATGGCGCGGCGCCTCGGCGTGGAGCACGTGATCGTGCCGGACGCCGTGCACTCCCCCGCAGTGGACGACCCCGAGCTCACCGCGAAGGCGCTGACCGGCTTCTGGGACTCGGCGGCCGCATCGACGTCATGATCCGGTGACGGATGATCGCGGACGGCCGCGATCATCCGTCACCGGATCACAACTGTTGGGGAAGCCGGGGAGAGGTCCCTGTCACTCCGGCGGAGCGGCCACCCCGAACTCGTGGTTCAGCCGCTCCCAGAATCCGTTGCGGAGCGAACGCCGCAGCTCTTCGTACGGCCGTAGTGATGTCTGCAGGACGCCTTCGGCGTCCACCAGCAGGCCCCGGTCGATGGCGGGCGGCAGCAGCGGCCCGGGGAGCAGGTCGGCCATGTTCTCCCGGCCCCGGACCACCAGCCAGCGTTCGGCGATCTCGCCGCCGATCCGCCACGCGCGGTCGGGGGTGACCGCGGCGCCGCCGGCCACCACTACAGGTGCGGCCGGCGTGGTGCTCCCCTGTACGAGGGAAACGCACGGCTCGGCGAAGTCGCGGTGCAGGGTGCGGGTGACGTCCGCCTCCCACACCAGCGGGTCGGCCTGGTTGGTGCCGTACGCCGGTTCGACACCCCACAGGTGGACCCGGACACCGTACGACTGGGCGGCCTCGACGGCGGAGACGAGGTCCTCGTCGCCGCTGATCACGACCGCGTCCTCGATGGCCCGGTTGCGGGCCAGGGACTCCAGGTCACTGCGGATAAGCGAGTCGACGCCCTTCTGCTGGTTGTGCGCGTTGAGGTTGCCGAGCCTGACCTTCACGTCGGGCAGTTCGGCGATCTGCCGCTGCTCGACGGTGTGCACCCGGTTGCGGGCGCCGTCGTACCAGTAGACGCGCAGCAGGCGGCCTTCGGGGAAGACCGCGCGGGCCTCGTCGATGAACGAGCTGATCAGGTATTCGGCGTCGATGCGGAAGGCCCGTCGCTCGGCGGTCCCGGCGATCAACGCGCCCATCGCCGCGTAGACGTAGCCGACGTCGACGAACACCGCGTGGGTGGCCGCGTAGGGCGGGGCGGAGACGATCCGCACGGGGACGGCCGCCTGCACGTAGGGGGTGTCGTCCCCGTCGGACGGGAACGCGTCACGCGGGTCCTCCACACCGTCGCCCAGAACACTGTGGGACAGCGCGGGGGCGTTGATGTCCGGGCCCCCGATCGGAAAGCCGCCGTCGCCGGATGGGTGCACGCTCTATCGTCCTTTACGCCTGATGTCGCCGCTGCGGGTCCAGTTCCCGCCGTACGGTCCTCCCCATTCTCCTATGACCGGCCGGACCGCGTCCCGGGGATACGCCGGGTGACCCGGGGCAGACGTCCGTCCCGTCCGGGATCAGCCGCGCGACGTGCGGGAATGTTTCCTCCCGGACGGTTGTTCACTTACTTGACTGCACCTCGCGACCTTCTGTCGCAGTCCCGGACGCGTCCGGGGTTCCAAAGGCGCAAGACACGCGTCGGCCGGGTGTCACAACCCGGCGCGACGCACTTCCGATGTCTCATCGGAACCGAGGAGAAGGAGACGCCGTATGCGTTATCACATCACTAATCTTTCGCACGCCGACGCGAAGATCTGCCACGACGCAGACCTCCAGACGGTGAAGAAGGCCCTCAAGCGGGCCGCCGACACCGGCGAGCGACTGCACATCCGGCCGGTCCGGGCCGTGGCCGTCCGTTAAGCCCCGGCGGGTGTCCGGTCAGGACACCGCAGGGAACACAGCTGAAGGGCCGGTACGCATCGCGTACCGGCCCTTCGCCGTTCGGGTGGAACCTTGGAAACAATTTCGTACGGGTCAGTGCCCGCGGACGACCCACTCGTCGTAGTCCTCGGCTTCGAGGCCGATGACCGTCTCGTCACCGTGTCCGGCCAGGACCCGGGTTCCGGCGGGCAGCGTCAGCAGCCGCTCGCGGATCGAGTCGAGGATCACCGGGAACGACGAGAAGGACCGCCCGGTGGCCCCGGGGCCACCCTTGAACAGAGTGTCGCCGGAGAACAGTGCGCCCAGTTCAGAGCCGTACAACGACACCGCCCCTGGCGCGTGCCCGGGGGTGTGGAGCACCCGCAGTTCCGTGCCGGCCACGGAGATCGTCTGGCCGTGGGCCAGTTCCGCGTCCGGGGCGCGGTCGGCGTAGACCGTGTCCCACAGCATCCGGTCCGCCGGGTGCAGGTGCACCGGGGCACCGGTCAGCCGCGCCAGTCCGGCCGCGGCGTTGATGTGGTCGTTGTGGCCGTGCGTGCAGAGGATGGCCTTGACCGTCCGGTCGCCGACCGCGGCGGCGATCTTCGCGGCGTCGTGCGCGGCGTCGATGACGACGACCTCACTCCCGTCGCCCACGATCCACACGTTGTTGTCGACGTCGAAGTCCTGGCCGTCGAGGGAGAAGATCCCTGACGTGACGACATGTTCGATGCTCACAGGACTACCACCGAGCGCAGGACCTCGCCGTGGTGCATCTTCTCGAACGCGGCTTCGACGTCGTCGAGCGTGATCCGCTCGGAGACGAACGCGTCCAGGTCGAGGCGGCCCTGGCGGTAGAGGTCGATCAGCATCGGGAAGTCCCGGGACGGCAGGCAGTCGCCGTACCAGGAGGACTTCAGCGAGCCGCCGCGGCCGAACACGTCGATCAACGGCAGTTCGAGGACCATCTCCGGGTTCGGCACGCCGACCAGGACGACGGTCCCGGCCAGGTCGCGGGCATAGAAGGCCTGCTTGTACGTCTCCGGGCGGCCGACCGCGTCGATGACGACGTCTGCGCCGTTGCCGTCGGTCAGCGCACGGATCGCCTCGACGGCGTCCTCGCTCGATGAGTTGACCGTGTGGGTGGCGCCGATCCTGACGGCCGTCGCGAGCTTCCGGTCGTCGATGTCGACCGCGATGATCTTCGCCGCCCCGGCAAGCCGGGCGCCCGCGATCGCCGCGTCGCCCACCCCGCCGCAGCCGATGACCGCGACGCTGTCGCCCCGGCCGACGTTGCCGGTGTTGACCGCCGCGCCCAGGCCCGCCATGACACCGCAGCCGAGGAGTCCGGCCGCGGCGGGGTCGGCTTCGGGGTCGACCTTGGTGCACTGGCCCGCGTGCACCAGGGTCATCTCCGCGAAGGCTCCGATGCCGAGCGCGGGGCTCAGCTCCGTACCGTCTTCGAGGGTCATCTTCTGCGTCGCGTTGTGCGTGTTGAAGCAGTACTGCGGGCGGCCCCGCCGACAGGCGCGGCAATCGCCGCACACCGCACGCCAGTTGAGGATCACGAAGTCGCCGACGGCGACGTCGGTGACGTCCGGACCGACCGACTCGACGACCCCCGCGGCCTCGTGGCCGAGCAGGAACGGGAACTCGTCGTTGATCCCGCCCTCGCGGTAGTGCAGGTCGGTGTGGCACACCCCGCACGTCTGGATCTTCACCCGCGCCTCGCCGGGCCCCGGGTCAGGGACGATGACCGTCTCGA
This sequence comes from Kitasatospora sp. UYEF31, assembly GCF_057291755.1. Lineage (NCBI taxonomy): Bacteria > Bacillati > Actinomycetota > Actinomycetes > Kitasatosporales > Streptomycetaceae > Kitasatospora > Kitasatospora sp. UYEF31. The sequence continues at coordinate 23,863 of NZ_JBXAWK010000020.1, read as the reverse complement.
TGGTCACCGGCGCGCCCTTGGCCCTGGCCACCACACCGCGTACAGAAACACTCATTGCCGTTTCCCCTCCGTACTTTCTGACGTCGTCCGCACCTTAACCGCGCGGCCGTCGCCTTATGAACGCAGTGGCAGCGTTCCGGTGGCGAGTTCCGTAATTGCTTCATACGAAGCCGGGTCCGTGATGTTCTGACCGAGACTGACCATCTTGCGGCTGCCGTGATAATCACTTGAACCGGTTGTGATCATGTTGTGCGCATCCGCCAGCTCCCGCAGGTGCCTGCGCATGGCGTCGTCGTGGTCCATGTGGTCCACTTCCAGCCCGGCCAGCCCCGCCGCCGCCAGCTTCCCGATCGTCTCGTCGGTGACCGTACGGCCACGCTTGACCGCCCCCGGGTGCGCGAAGACCGGAACCCCGCCGGCCGCGCGGATCATCCGTACCGCGTCCTCGGCCCGGATCGCGTACTTGGGCGCGAAGGCCCGGCCGCCGTCCTTGAGCCATTCGGGGGTGAACGCCGCCGACACGTCGGGGATCGCCCCGATCTCCACCATCGCGGTGGCCACATGCGGCCGGCCGACCACGCCGCCGGCGATCTCCGCCACCCGCTCCCAGGTGATCGGCACGCCCAGCGCCCGGACCTTCTCCACCATGACCTGCGCCCGGCGCACCCGGTCGGTGCGCATGAGCTCACATTCCCGGGCGAACACCGGCTCGTCGGGGTCGAACAGGTAGGCCAGCATGTGGATGCCGACGCCTTCGCCGCCGTCGGTCGGGTCGGCCACACAGGAGATCTCCGCACCGCGCACCAGGGTCAGCCCGAGCGGCAGCGCTCCGGCCGCCTCCGCCCAGCCCCCGACGGTGTCGTGGTCGGTCAGCGCGACCACGTCGAGACCGGCGGCCCGGGCATTGTGCACCAGTTCCGTGGGGGTGTCCGTCCCGTCGGACGCGGTGCTGTGGGTGTGCAGGTCGATGCGCATGCCGGGGAACCTCGCTCACAAGAAGGGGTGGGGCCCTTCCATCATCCAGGTCTGCCGCTTCAGCTCATCAGGTGCGTGGACAGCGCTCCGCACGGCAGCAGCTGGAGCTCGGCCCCGGCATCCCGCAGATCGGTGAGGACCAGGTCGTCGTAAACCATGTGCCCGGCCTTGGCCGGCCACATGACCACCCACAGCCACAGGCCCATGGCCTCGCCCGCGTAGACCGCCCGGTCGTCGGGCGCGTCCGCGACGTGCCACAGCGCGGTGGGCCGCCCGGCGGCGTGCACTTTGGCCGGGGCGGCGCGGGTGTTCAGCAGTTCGTCGCCCGGATCGGGACCCGACAGACCCGCGTAGTGCGCACCGAGGCCGACACCGATCTCTTCGGCCACCAGGAGCATTTCACCGGGACCGCCCAACGGTCCTGGGCCGGAGCAGGCGACGACTGTCCCACGCGCGCCTGACCGGTCGTCACCAGCGTGTGCCACGCCGTTGTACATCCACCCGACCGGCAGCGGCCAGGGCATCCAGACAGGGACCCGGGACCGGCGCACCACGACATCCAGAGCGTCGACGCTGGGTGGCACCACAGGCTGCGACGGCGCGACGGCTCCATGGACACCGCACTGCCAGGTGTCGGAGAACATGCCGGGGGCGCGGACCCGACCTCCGCAGCGGGGGCAACTCGGCTCGCCCTTCATGCCCAAGACGGTCCCCTGTCCCGGGCCACCCGTCAAGGAGGATCACCCGATCAGCACCTGCACAGCTTCCCGGGGGGCACGTGCGCCCCCTCGCACGCTTCTCGTACCCCCATCCGTGCACCGACACGCAGGCACCGGTCGGGGCACGGAGCACAGGGACCGCTCTACGCTCGAAAGCATGCGTGCGATTCCCTGTGTCGGCGCGATCATCCTGGACGACCGGGGCCGGTTGCTCCTGGTGCGCCGCGGCACCGAACCCGGCCTCGGCCGCTGGTCGCTGCCCGGCGGCAAAGTGGAGCCCGGGGAGGACGACGCCCGGGCGCTCGCCCGGGAGATGGTCGAGGAGACCGGCCTGCTCGTGACGGTGGGTCCGCTGATCGGCTCGGTGCACCGCCCCGCCCCCGGCGGCCGGGTGTTCGAGATCCGTGACTACGCCTGCACCGTGCACGGCGGAGAGCTGCGGCCCGGCGACGACGCGGCCGACGCCCGCTGGGTGCCGTGCCACGAGTTGGCGGGCCTGCCGATGGCAGAGGGCCTGCTGGAGACGCTGCGCAAGTGGAACGTCCCCGGAGTCGAATGACGTACGGACGACTCACGGATGACGTACGGGGCGTCCCGTACGGCGGAACGCCCCGCGTCTTTCACTGACTCAGCGCGTCGGCTCAGCTCTCGCGCATCTCCGGCCGGCCCGGCTGCTCGCCGCCACGCTTCTCGCCGTAGACCTCCTTGGGCACCATCACCTTGCGCTTGAAGACGCAGACCACGGTGCCGTCCTGCTTGTAGCCCTTGGTCTCGACGTAGACCACGCCGCGGTCGTCCTTGGACTTGGACTCCCACTTGTCGAGCACGGTGGTCTGGCCGTAGACCGTGTCGCCGTGGAACGTCGGCGCGACGTGCCGCAGGGACTCGATCTCCAGGTTGGCGATGGCCTTCCCGGAGACGTCAGGCACGGACATGCCGAGCAGCAGCGAGTAGATGTAGTTGCCCACCACCACGTTCTTGCCGAAGTCGGTCGACGTCTCGGCGTAGTTGGTGTCCAGGTGGAGCGGGTGGTGGTTCATCGTGAGCAGGCAGAACAGGTGGTCGTCGTACTCGGTGACCGTTTTTCCCGGCCAGTGCTTGTACGTCGCGCCGACCTCGAACTCCTCGTAGTAGCGGCCGAACTGCATCGCTTGGTCCTCTCTGAGGGAGTGGGGAGGGAGTACTTGGGGGAGTACCTGCGCTCATCATCGCGGAACCGGGTTACCCGTCGGTAGGCGACCGCGATGAGTCCCGTCACACCTCCGGCCCGGTCCGAGCCCGCACCGCGATGTAAATGTAAACTGCATTAATAATGCAGGCCTGATCGAGCCCCGAAAGGACCATCACCATGTACGAGCGGATCCTGGTCGCCGTAGACACCACCGACGAGACCGAGTCGGTGCTCGACCACGCGGCGAAGCTGGCCGGGCTCACCGGAGCACCGGTACGGGTGCTCCACGTACGGACCTTCGACGTCGTCGACGGCGGCACCGTCGGCTCGGTGGTCGAGAACGAGGACGAGGCGACGTCCGACGCCCACATCCGCAAGGCCGCCGAACGGCTGCGGGACGCGGGCCTCACGCAGGTCGACGGGCGCAGCGTGCACACCGTACGCAACGACGTCGCCCGCGCGGTCATCCAGGAGGTCAAGGACTTCGACGCCGACCTGCTGGTCCTGGGCGCCCGGCGGCGCGGCGGCCTGGCCGGGTTCTTCCTCGGCAGCGTGAGCGACGCGATCACCCACCACGCCCCGTGCACGGTGCTCCTGGTCACGCCGCCGGCGAAGTAACAGCCGGCGGGAAATGCCACCGCCCGCAGCGTTTCCCCCCCACGCTGCGGGCGGTCTTCGCATTCGGCTCACCGGGACTGTCCCCGACTGTGGCTCGTCGACCGGTTTCGGCTCACCGGGACCGTCACCTGCTCCGTCCCGTCCACCGGGTTCAGTTCAGCGGAACCGCCGCGCGTACCGGATCCCGCAGGTCCGTGCCGTGTTTCAGCCAGCGCTCCTGGAGCGCCTCCGCGCCCTGCACCCGCTTCCAGGCGGCCTCGGCGGCCGTCATCGGGAGCAGTGGCAGGAAGCGCACCGGCTCGGCTGGCTCGGGCAGTTCCGCGTCCGCCACCAGGCCGCCGGGCTCGCCGACGAGGACTGCGGTGAAGTGCGCGCCGTCCCACAGTGGCTCGGCGACGTCCAGGGACGCGCCCGGCGCGACGATCAGCCCTTCGACCTGCGGAGTCGCGGCCAGTACAGCGATGCGCCGGAGCACTGAGTCCTGCGTGCCGCGGACGGACAGCACCAGTTCGGCACGGGGCCCGAGGACCGGGTCGGCGAAGGCCTCCGCCGGGTCGGACATCGGCGACGCGGACATGCCGAGGGTCGCGTAGCGCACCACGCCGTCGGCGTCCGGGCCGAAGCGCAGCACCTCGATCCGGTCGGTGCCCACGAAGGTCACCGCGGCACGTCCGGACGGTTCGCCGAAGGTCTCGATGAGCCGCGCTTCCACAACCGCCCGGGGGTCGGAGCCGAAGGGGTCGGGCGGCATTGAGGAGAAGAGGTCGGACATGAAACGCATCGTACGGCGGCACCCGGGCCGGCGTGGTGAGGGGCTTGATCAGCGGGAATGCCCGTATGTCGACACGGCGTCCCGGACAAAGGCCCATCGGGCCCGCAGGCCCTCTGATAGCCTGACGCGTCGTCCGGTCCAGGTCCTGCGCGGCGGTGGTGTCGAAGGAATTCGACGCGCTGTCCGACTGCGTGGGCGGTGACCGGCTCACACGGCGCCAGTGTCCGACCGACACGGCGTCACCCGACGACTTGGCGGCACTCCCGACAGCGGGCTGCCGCGACGGATACGCGTCCGGGCCGGAGACTTCGGCCCCGCGCTCTTCCCCCACGGGGGACCGGCCAAGGGAGGTGGTAGGCGTGCATAGCGGCTCATCGTGCAGTACAGGCGGCTCATCAGCCCCTCCCCGATCTATCACCCCGGCCTTCCTCCGTACCGCGTCCTGACCCGACGGTTTCCCGCAGCACCTTCCTGCCCTCGTCGGGCTCTTCACCCGTGCGGTCGTACGGCCGGGAACCGAACCCCTCCGTACCCACGGCATCTTCCGCCGTGCTCGTGTGCTCTCGCGCGTTCCGGAACCTCCGCTGCGGCCTGCCCTTCAGCGGCTGATCCACCGTTCCCGAATGCCGCCTGCTCGGAGCGCGGCCGGTCCTGCGCGTCAGGACCTGTGCCGACCAAAACAGAAGGCGGGAATCGCTATGTCGATGATCCGTGACCTCCGTTCCGCCGTCCGTCCTCCGCGTCGCGTCGGGCTGCCCGGTGAGGCCGCCGGCAACGTCAATCACCTGGGCAACTGTGTGGTGGACTGCGCCGTCTACCAGGACGGTGTCCGACTGTCCGGCTTCGAGAACCCCGACTCGGCCATCCACTACGTGCGCAGCCACCGGAACAGCTTCGTGTGGATCGGGCTGCACGAGCCCACCGCACTCGAACTGTCCGGTATCGCCGAGCGGTTCGGCCTGCACCCGCTCGCGGTCGAGGATGCGGTGAAGGCCCATCAGCGGCCGAAGCTGGAGCGCTACGACGACACGCTGTTCACGGTGTTCAAGTCGGTCCGCTACGTCGAGCACGAGGAACTGACCGCGACCAGTGAGGTCGTGGAGACCGGTGAGATCATGGTCTTCCTCGGTGAGGACTTCGTGATCACCGTGCGGCACGGCACGCACGGTGCGCTGGGCGACGTGCGGCAGCGGCTGCAGGAGAAGCCCGGGCTCCTGGAGACCGGCCCGTCGGCCGTCCTGCACGCGGTCGCCGACCGGGTGGTCGACACGTACCTCGAAGTGACCTCGTCCCTCCAGGACGACATCGACGATGTGGAGAACGAGGTCTTCGGCGGGCGCAGTGCGGGCGACGCGGGCCGGATCTACCAGCTCAAGCGGGAGGTCCTGGCGCTGAAGCGGGCCGTGGCGCCGCTGGCCCGGCCGCTGCACACGCTGGCCGAGCGTCCGGTGCGGCAGATCCACGAGGACATCCGGGAGTACTTCCGCGACGTCGAGGACCACCTCGCCCGGGTGGGTGAGCAGGTCGCGTCGTTCGACGAGTTGCTGACCTCGATCCTGCAGGCCAACCTGGCGCAGGTGACGGTGGCTCAGAACGAGGACATGCGGAAGATCTCCTCCTGGGTGGCGATCTTCGCGGTGCCGACGATGGTGGCGGGCGTCTACGGGATGAACTTCGACACCATGCCGGAGCTGCACTGGAAGTACGGCTATCCGATGGTGCTCGGGCTCATCGCGGTCACGTGTCTGCTGATGCACCGCGGGTTCCGGCGCAACGGCTGGCTGTAGAGCTGTGACGAGCCGCACCCCGCGGTAACGGTCTGGGGGTTTCCGGGGCAACGGACGCACCGCAAACCCCACGACCGTTACTGCGGGAGTGAACGTACTGCTGCCGCCACCGCGTCCGGGCGGTCGAACATCAGCAGGTGCGCGGCGTCGGCGATGACCTCCACCCTCCCGTGCAGCACCTCCTCGGCGAGGGTGCGCTGCCGGGCCGTCCAGCGGTCCCGGGCGGCCTGCGGCTCCCAGCCGCCGGCCCCCGTCAGCACCACGGCGGGGATGTCCGGGAAATCCGTGCGCGCCCGCAGATCGAGGAGATCCGCCGCCTGCCCGGAGTATGCGGCGTTCTCCCTGAGCACAGCCGTCATGAACCGGCCGGACCCGTACACCTTCCGCGCCCAGTAAGGATCGGCCGGATCGTGCCGGGAGCGGCTCTCCGCGAGCACCGCGAGGTGCCGCAGCCACGGCCCGGTGAGGCCGCTGAGACCGGTTTTCCGGAAGGCCGTTCCGATGCTCCGGACCGTACGCTCGTTTGGTTCTTTCCGTTGCGCCGTCGGCTCGTTGCTCGGGTCGACGAGAACCAGCCGGGAAACCAGTCCGGGGTGCAGCCGGGCCAGGGCTTCGGCGTGGAATCCGGCGAGCGAGTGGGCGACGACCGTGTACGGGGGGCACAGCCCGGCCGCCGCCGCGACCGCGGCGATGCGTTCGGCTTCGCCGGACAGTGTCGGAGGCCTGCGGTCGGCGGCTGACAGTCCGAATCCGGGGCGGTCGAAACGGACGGTCGTACGGTTTTCCGCAGCCAGCGTGGCGGCGACTTCGTCCCAGTCGAACCACGCTCCGCCCAGGCCGCTGGTGAGGATCACGCCGTGCGGGCCCCGGCCGTCGACCACGATGTGGTGGGCTGTGCCGCCGATCGTCCTGAAGAAGCCGGGTGGTGTGCGGAGGGCGCTCATGCGTTGACCGCAACACGGTCGTCGAAGGTGTTCAAGGTGTTGTTCCGGCGCAGCGAGATGGCCGCGAACGCGAACCACACGCACACGAGGAACACCTGGATTCGCTGCGGCACTCCTTGTCCGCGGGTCGGGATGCCGGGGATTCTCACGTCCATGTCACCAAGGCTGAGCAGCCCGGTACAGGCCAGCGCCAGCACGGTCAGGAAGAAGAGCCGGAGTCCGGCACGGGCGGGCAGCGCGGGTCTGCCGCCGTTCCGCTCGGCGAACGCCAGCGCGGCCATGGCCCCGATCACCGCCAGGTTGGCGATTCCGCTGCTGATCAGGTGGATGTGGTGCCAGACGGAAACCTGCCCGGTCTCCTCGGCACGCGCGCAGGCGGGGATCGAGACCGCGCAGTCCAGTGGGGACAGCACGTCGACGACTGTGGCGACGGCGAAGACGAGGACGAGCGACCAGCCGGCCTGCGCCCAGCGGCGGCCGGTGCGGGTGTCCTGCACCTGACTGAGGCACAGCACCGCGGCGACTCCGGCGAAGACGGCGGCCAGCAGGTCGGCACCGCCGAACAGCCAGCGGAACGGCTGGTCGGCGGCGAAGAGTTCACTGGCGAAGCCGTTGACCTTGCTCAGCTTGGTGGGGAGGAGGAATTCGAGGACCCAGGATCCGTACGCGACAGCTGTCAACGCGTAGAGCCGGGCTGCGGCGGTCAGGCCGTCTTTCCGGCCGGTGGCCGTGCGCAGTACCCACATGGGGACTAACAGTCGCATGTAGGGACAGAATCGACTGGTTGGTGGAGGCAGGTTCCCTCATACGAGTGCTCATGAAAAGCACGTCCGGGGAGCCGGTAGCGACCGGCTCCCCGGACGTGTCACTGCGGGCGGGACTCAGCCGCGCAGCTTGTAGTCCTCCATCAACCGCCGACCGATGATCATCTTCTGGATCTCGGCGGTGCCTTCACCGATGAGCAGCATCGGGGCTTCCCGGTAAAGCCTCTCGATTTCGAATTCCTTGGAGAACCCGTAGCCGCCGTGGATCCGGAACGAGTCCTCGACGACCTCCTTGCAGTACTCCGAGGCGAGGTACTTCGCCATGCCCGCTTCGAGGTCGTTGCGCTCGCCGGCGTCCTTCTTGCGGGCGGCCTTCACCATCATCTGGTGCGCGGCCTCGACCTTGACGGCCATCTCGGCGAGCTTGAAGGAGATCGCCTGGTGCTCGAACAGCTGCTTGCCGAAGGTCTCGCGCTGCTGGGCGTAGGTGATGCCCAGTTCGAAGGCGCGCTGGGCGACTCCGCAGCCGCGGGCGGCGACGTTGACGCGGCCGACCTCAACGCCGTCCATCATCTGGTAGAAGCCCTTGCCGGGGACGCCGCCCAGGATGCGGTTCTCCGGGATGCGGACGCCGTCGAGCACCATCTCGGTGGTGTCGACGCCCTTGTAGCCCATCTTCTCGATCTTGCCGGGGATGGTCAGGCCGGGGCGGGTCTCGCCGAAGCCGGACTCCTTGTCGACCAGGAAGGTCGTCATGTTCCGGTAGACCGAGTCGGCGCCGAGGTCGGTCTTGGTCAGCACGGCGACAAGGTTGGCCGAACCACCGTTTGTCAGCCACATCTTCTGGCCGTTGATGACGTAGAACTCGCCGTCCTTGACGGCCTTGGTACGGATTGCCGCCACGTCGGATCCGCAGTGCGGCTCGGACATCGAGAAGGCGCCGCGGATCTCGCCGGTGGCCATCTTGGGCAGATAGTGCTGCTTCTGCTCGTCGGTGCCGTGCTGCTTGATCATGTACGCAACGATGAAGTGCGTGTTGATGATGCCGGAGACGCTCATCCAGCCGCGCGCGATCTCCTCGACCACCAGGGCGTAGGTGAGGAGGGATTCACCCAGGCCGCCGTACTCCTCGGGGATCATGAGGCCGAAGAGCCCCATCTCCTTCATGCCCTCCACGATCTTGGTCGGGTACTCGTCCCGGTGCTCAAGCTCGTTGGCGACAGGAATGATCTCTTTGTCCACGAAGTTGCGGACGGCTTCGAGGATGTCCTGCTGGACTTCGGTCAGCCCATCGGTCTGCGCAAGGCGGCCCACGAGGCGCCTCCTATTCAGGTAAGACGCGCATGTCCGGGCCTGTACTGCCCGTCGGGTCCCGGCCGCACGTCTGGGATCAAGGGTTGTTACCGGCGAGTATCCACGACATGCCGTGGAAAGCGACAGGGGGCAGCCCGGTTGCCTTCGGGATCACAGCGCTGTGGTCAGTACGCCTTGAGCACATCGAGTACGTCGCCACCGTGCCAGACCGTGCGGACCAGGGGAACACCTGGCCGGTAGGCGAGATGGACGTGCGAGGGCGCGTCCAGTTCGACCAGGTCCGCGCGGGCCCCGACGGAAATGACGCCCACGTCGGTGCGGCGCAGGGCCTGCGCGCCGCCGAAGGTGGCCGCCCGTACGGCCTCGTCGGGGGTCATCCGCATGTCGCGGACGGCCAGCGCGATGCAGAACGCCATAGAGGACGTGAAGCTCGACCCCGGGTTGCAGTCGGTGGACAGCGCCACCGTCGCGCCCGCGTCGATGAGCCGACGGGCGTCCGGGTAGACCGCGCGGGTGGAGAACTCCGCGCCGGGCAGCAGGGTCGCGACCGTACGGCCTGTGCTTTTGGTGGAGCTGTCGGCCAGGGCGTCCACGTCTTCGGCGGAGAGATACGTGCAGTGGTCGGCGGAGGCCGCGTCGAGCTCGACGGCAAGCTGCACGCCGGGGCCTTCGGACAGCTGGTTGGCGTGCACCCGCGGGATCAGGTCCCGCTTCATCCCGGCGGTGAGGATCGCCCGCGCCTGGTCACCGTCGAAGGCGCCGCGCTCGCAGAAGACGTCGATGTACTTGGCGTACGGCTCGCACGCGTCAAGCATCGGCCCGGTCACCAGCCGCACGTACTCGGCCGGATCGTCGGCGTACTCGGGCGCGACGATGTGCGCGCCGAGATAGGTGACCTCGTCGGTGAAGTCCGCGGCGATCCGCAGCGCGCGGGCCTCGTCCTCGACGGTGAGCCCGTAGCCGGACTTGATCTCCAGCGTGGTGGTGCCCTGTCGCCGCGCCTCGGCGACCAGGCGGGCCGTGTTGCGACGCAACTCTTCGTCGGTGGCGTTCCGGGTCGCCTTGACCGTCGTACGGATTCCTCCGGCGGTGTAGGCCTGTCCGGACATGCGGGCGTTGAATTCCGCGGTCCGGTCCCCCGCGAACACGATGTGCGAGTGCGAGTCGACGAAGCCCGGAATGACCGTACGGCCTGCGGCGTCGTGCTTCGCGTCCGATTCCGGCGCGTCGACTGACCGGCCGACCCAGCTGATGCGGCCGTCCTCGATGACAACGGCGGCGTCCGGGATCAGGCCGAGGGGGCCGGGGCCGAGGTCCGGGTCGTTGGTGACGAGTGAGCCGATGTGGTCGATGAGGGTGGTTGCCATGAGGGCACTCCTGAAATTCATCTTGCGACTTGAATTCTAGTCAACTACAATTCAGACCATGACGATACTGCCGTTGAATGATGTGAAGACCCGCTTCTCCGCCATCGCTGACGAGGTCGCGGCAACGCATGACCGTGTCATCGTCACGCGCAACGGTCGTCCGCACGTCATGCTCATCGCCGTCGACGACTTCGAGTCCCTGCAGATGACCAAGGAGATTCTGGCCGAGCCTGGCGCTCTGGAGGAGATCCGGGAGGCGCAGCGGGAGATCGAATCCGGCACCTACTTCAGCGCTGAAGAGGTACTGAAAGCCCTCCTCGCCCGCCGCACAGAAGAGGGAGAGGAGGGATGAGCGACCGCTACACCCCCGTCTTCGCATCGGGTGCGATGCGGTCCTTGTCCTGTGGGCCGCCCCGGGCCGTTCCGCAGGCGGCTGCCTTCGCCATCTACGAATTCATCACCGGACCGCTGAGCGAAGATCCATGGCGACTCTCCAAACCCCTCCACGACGAACTCGAAGGCAGCCGAGGAGCCCGCCGAGGCGAGTACCGGGTGGTCTTCGACGTCGATGAGCAGAAGCGAGTTCTGCGGATCACCCGTATCAACCATCGGGCTGACGTCTACCGCCCTTGAGTTCACCGGTCCGGGATCCGCGTCGCGTAAAAGAACTGCCATGACCATCCACACGTACACACTCGGCGAGTTCTTGACGGAATTCGTCCAGCCGGACGAACGGAAGTCCTCGTCGACGGCGCGCGCGAACTCATTCTCGAGAACCGCGCACACTGCCTGGCTGAGACCCGTGAATGCGTTGATACCGCCCGGGCCGAAGTCACCGCCGACCGACCTCCCGGTCACCTGCAGCCCGACGGTTCTTACGAGAAGTAGTTAAGAATCTCCTGGGTGTCCACGGTGGCCGCCACCGGAGCCGGGAGCTTCACAGGTTTGCCGAGTCGGTGCACGGACTCCTCCTCGTACTCCCTGCGTCCTTCGTCCGGTTCGGAGAAGACGTGGACCTTGCGGTCCTTGCGATCGATGATCACGTACACCGGGACGCCGGACGCCGCGTACTGCTTCAGCTTGTCGCCGAAGTCGATCCCACGGGTGGACCGTGAGGTGACCTCCACAACGAGCTTCACCCCGCTCATGGTCTCGAAATCCCCGTCGACCGTGCCAGCCGACTGCCCGTCGTCCATGAGGAAGAGGTCGGGGTCACGGCCCGGCCCGAAAGGCTGCCTGAACTTGACGTCGTTTCCGGCCAGCAGGGCGGGGAACAGCGGCTCGACCAGTCGCCGGAACGCCTGCGTGATCCGCATGTGGTCCGGGTCGCCGGACATCATCACCAGGGCCGGGCCAGACCATTCCCAGTGCATGTCGGCCAGTTCCGGGGACTCCGAAAGAATTCGCTCCATGATCTCTCTGGCGTAGGCCAGGGAATCCGTGATGTCGTCCTCGGACCAGGGCATCTCTTCGGTCATGACGTCCTCGCGATGGTGAAGCCGGTCAGATGTGCGCCTCCGGCGAGCTTAGCCACCACCGGTGTCACCGGCCCTGTCATCGGTCTCCCAGCAACGCGGTGATGCTCCGGGTCAGCTCGCCCGGAACATCGTCGATGAGCAGGTGGCGGCCGTCGCGGACGATCTCCCGGCCGCCGACGATGACGTGCCGGACGTCGGCGGCGGTAGCGGCAAACACTGCGGTCTGGAGCGGGTCGCCGCCACCGGCCGTGCGGACGGAGTCGAGGGCGACGGTGGTGAAGTCGGCGAGGGCGCCTACTTCGATGCGTCCGGCATCATCCCAGCCCAGGGAGTGCTGGCCGTCTTCGGTCGCGGCTTTCAGCAGCTGGTCGGCGTGGAAGGTGACGCGGTTGCCGCTGCGGAGGCGTTCGTTGAGCTCGACCGCGCGGGTTTCCTCGAAGAGGTCGATGATCGCGTGCTGGTCACTGCCGAGGGTGAGTCTGGCCCCGGCTGCGGTCAGTTGCGGTGCCGGACCGATGCCGTCGGCGAGATCGCGTTCCGTCGTCGGGCAGAAGCAGGTATACGCGGACGCTCCACCGAGTCGGCTGATGTCCCCGCCGGTCAGGTGAGTGGCGTGGACGGCGCTGCTGTGCTCCGTCCAGAAACCGGATTCGTCCAGTAGTTCCGTGGGCGTCCGGCCGTAGTGCGACAGGCATGCCTCGTTCTCCGCCGGCTGCTCGGAGAGGTGGACGTGCACCGGCATTCCCCGGGTGTGTTCCACGAACGTGCCGATGTCGTCGGCGCCGACAGCCCGGACGGAGTGCAGTGCCGCACCGATGCGGGCGTGGTCACGCGGCTTGAGGCTCCGTACCCGGTCACCCCAGGCATCGATGTCACCGTCGCTGAACCGCTGTTGCACACCTTCGACGGGAAGGTGTCCGTCCTTGCCGAGGCCGCCCTTGAGATATGCCGTGTCGAGCAGGGTGATGCGGATGCCCGCCTGGGACGCCGCCTCGATGAGCGCTTCGCCCATGATGTTGGGATCGGAGTAGCGCGCCCCGCCCGGTCCGTGGTGGAGGTAGTGGAACTCCCCCACCGCGGTGATCCCGGCCAGTGCCATCTCCGCGTACAGCCCCCTGGCGAGCGCCAGGTAGCTGTCCGGGTCGAGGCGTTCGGCGGCCCGGTACATCGTCTGGCGCCAGGTCCAGAACGAGCCGCGCTCGCCGCCCTGCACCCGGCCGCGCAGGGCGCGGTGGAACGCGTGCGAGTGGGCGTTGGCCAGGCCGGGGATGGTCAGACCGGCCAGCCGGACCGCCCCGGGCGGCGGCGCGTGGAGGCCCGCCCGGACCGCCTCGACGCGCCCGGCGGCGACGGAGATCAGTACTCCGCGCGCCACCGAGCCGTCCACATAGGCCTGTTCCGCCCAGTAGGTCACCGCAGGATTCAGCACGGTTCTGGAGTTCACCGGCACGCCAGCCCCTCCAGCACATCGGCGAGCGCTTCCACGCCCGCCAGGCAGTCCGGCATCGGGGCGAACTCCGCCGGGGAGTGCGAGACCCCGGTGGGGTTGCGGACGAACAGCATCGCGGTGGGGATGCGCGCGGACAGGATTCCGGCGTCGTGCCCGGCCCCGGTGGGGAGAACCGGGACGTCACCCAGTTGCTTGGCCAGCAGGTCACGCAGCGCGCCCTCGAACTCGACGATCGGGGTGTAGGACTCCCGGACGACCGTCAGGTCGACACCGTCCCGTACGGCCCGCTCCCGCGCGGCCTGCTCGATCTCGGCGACAACAGAATCGAGTGTGGTCTCATCGGCGGCCCGTGAGTCGAGCCAGCCGCGGACCAGCGACGCGATCGCGTTGGTGCCGTTCGGTTCGACGCACACCTTGCCGAAAGTGGCGAGCGCGCCCGCCAGTTTGGCCTTCTTACGCGCCGCGAGCACGGTGTTGGCGTAGGTCAGCATCGGGTCGCGGCGGTCTTCGAGCCGGGTCGTACCGGCGTGGTTGGCCTCGCCGTGGAAGTCGAACCGCCAGCGGCCGTGCGGCCAGATGGCGCTCGCCACCCCGACCGCGTTGTCACTGTCGACCAGAGCACGGCCCTGCTCGACGTGCAGCTCCACGAACGCGCCGATGCGGTCGAGGCGTTCGTCGTCCCGGCCGATGAGCGCCGGGTCGTAGCCCGCCTTCTCCATCGCGTCCGGCAGGAAGACCCCGTCGGCGTCCTTCAGCACAACCGCCTGACCCGGCGTCATGACACCGGCGGACAGCCGGGATCCGACACAGGCCACACCGAAGCGCGCACCTTCCTCGTCGCCGAAGTTGACGATCGCGAAGGGCCTTTCAAAGACCGATCCGCGCTCGCGCAGCAGGTCGTACGCGGCCAGCGACGAAATGACGCCGAGCGGGCCGTCGTACGCTCCGCCGTCCGGTACGGAGTCCAGGTGCGAGCCGGTGACTACGGCGTCACCGGCAGCCGGGTCTCCGTGCCAGGCCCACTGGTTGCCGTTGCGGTCGATTTCGTACGTCAGCCCGCGCGACTCGACCTGCTCGCGGAACCACGCCCGGCATTCGAGGTCGGCGCTGTTCCAGGCGAACCGGCGGTAGCCGCCGGTCGAGCTGTCCCGCCCGACCGGCAGCAGGTCGGCCCACATGTGCTCAAAAGTCACGTGCGCTCTCCCGCATGGGAATCCGTACGTCACGCTCTTCGGCGGTGGCGACGGCCTCGTCGTAACCCGCGTCGACGTGCCGGATGACACCCATGCCGGGGTCGTTCGTGAGCACCCGGCGGATCTTCTCACCGGCGAGCTCGGTGCCGTCGGCGACCGTCACCTGACCGGCGTGGATCGACCGGCCGATGCCGACGCCGCCGCCGTGGTGGATGGACACCCAGCTCGCGCCGGACGCCACGTTGACCATGGCGTTGAGCAGCGGCCAGTCGGCGATCGCGTCCGAGCCGTCGAGCATGGCCTCGGTCTCGCGGTACGGCGAGGCGACCGAGCCGCAGTCGAGGTGGTCGCGGCCGATGACCAGCGGGGCCGACAACTCGCCCGAAGCGACCATGTCGTTGAACCGCTCGCCGGCCTTGTCGCGCTCGCCGTAGCCGAGCCAGCAGATGCGCGCCGGCAGCCCCTGGAAGTGGACCTTCTCCTGGGCGAGCTTGATCCAGCGGGCCAGCGACTCGTTCTCCGGGAAGAGGTCGAGGACGGCCTTGTCGGTCTTGTGGATGTCCTGCGCGTCACCGCTCAGCGCGGCCCAGCGGAACGGGCCCTTGCCCGCGCAGAACAGCGGCCGGATGTACGCGGGGACGAAACCGGGGAAGTCGAACGCCCGCTCGTAGCCGTGCAGTTTGGCCTCGCCGCGGATGGAGTTGCCGTAGTCGAAGACCTCGGCGCCCTTGTCCATGAAGCCGACCATCGCCTCGACGTGCGCGGCCATGGCCTCGCGGGCCCGGAGGGTGAACTCCTCGGGCTTCGTCCGGGAGTACTCGGCCATGTCGTCGAACGCGATGCCCACCGGCAGGTAGGCGAGCGGGTCGTGCGCGCTGGTCTGGTCGGTGACGATGTCGATCGGCGCGTCCATGGCGAGGAGCTGCGGGACCAGTTCGGCGGCGTTGCCGAGCAGGCCGATCGACAGCGGCCGCTTCTTGTCGCGGGCTTCGACGGCGAGTTCGAGAGCGTGCGTCAGCGAGGTCGCCGCGACGTCGAGGTAACCGTGCTCGATGCGGCGGGTGATGCGCGACGGGTCGCAGTCGATACAGATCGCCACGCCGCCGTTCATGGTGACGGCGAGCGGCTGTGCGCCACCCATGCCGCCGAGCCCGGCGGTGAGGGTGATCGTGCCCTCAAGCGTGTTTCCGAACTTCTTCGCGGCGACGGCCGCGAAGGTCTCGTACGTGCCCTGCAGGATGCCCTGCGTGCCGATGTAGATCCACGATCCGGCGGTCATCTGGCCGTACATGGTCAGCCCGGCCGACTCCAGGCGGCGGAACTCCTCCCAGTTGGCCCAGTCGGGCACCAGATTGGAGTTCGCGAGCAGCACCCGCGGGGCCCACTCGTGGGTCTGCATGACGCCGACCGGGCGGCCCGACTGGACCAGCATCGTCTCGTCGGCCTTGAGGGTTTCGAGAGTCCGCACCATCGCTTCGAAGGACCGCCAGTCGCGGGCGGCCTTGCCGGTCCCGCCGTAGACGACCAGCTTCTCGGGGTGCTCGGCGACCTCGGGGTCGAGGTTGTTCATGAGCATCCGCAGGGCGGCTTCCTGCTGCCAGCCCTGCGTTGTCAGCTTCGTCCCACGGGCAGCGCGGACGACACGGGGGGTGCCATTGAAAGACATGACGGGGAGGCCTCCTCGACGGGACGGGTGCGGCTGGGCACTCCGTACACGACGGTTTTCTGTATTGATCTCTTCAAGACAGCTCGGACTGAATCTATCCGCTCTGTCGACGGCCCACCAGAAGGCAGGGGTAACCAACTGGGCGGCGATCTGCTCGACACCAAGGCCTGCGGCTGAAAATCTAGGCCAAACGACGGCAGTGCAGTCAGATATAGATCGAAATAGACTGACCTTGGGTAACAAACGCACTGATTGACCTAAAAACAGGACAGACCGGGTTGGACTCGCAGAACAGGACGAAGCATGAAGCTGGAACAGGGCGTATGGGGGGTCGCCGCGCTCGGCGCGTTGATCGTCGTGGTCGCACTGTGCCAACTGACCCTCGGCCGGTGGCGGATCCGCGAGAGCGGCGTCGTGCTGGCCGTACTGCTCGCCGGGCTGCTGTTGAGTGTGGGCGGCTTCCTGCTGAGCACACCGCGGTACCTCTACACGGGCACGATCATGGGCGGCGCGGCCGGCATCGGTCTGCTGGTGGGCGTCCTGCTGGGCTACGGCGGCAACCGGCGCGGGAACGACAGGCCGCCGGAGGCCGCTCCCCCGACGGCCGGCTGGAGCGCCAAGGGCGTCGACGCCGAGCGGGCGCACGGGCCGGGCGGCCGCTGAAACCCTGGAACAGGACGGTCAGAGCCAGGTGGCAGGGGCCAGGACGGTCAGGGGCCAACTGGCAGAGGCCGGGGTAACCAGCGTCCTCAGGGCTCGAACAGCGCGCGCTCGCCGGCCCGCCGTTCGAACTCCTCCAGGCGGGCCTGCGCGCGCCCGGGAGTGACATCGCACACCGCTTGGAGCAGCACCTGGCCGAGCAGCAGCGGGGCCCCGCACGAGTCGAACACCAGTTGCGAGCCCACCCCCGCCACCAGCGCCACATCGGCCAGTTCCGCGGCCGGGGCGAACGGACTGTCGGCGATGGTCACGATGTTCAGGCCGAGGTCCCGCGCCGTACGCAGCGCCTCGGTCAGTTCCCGCGGATAGCGCGGCAGCGCGAAGCACAGCACCCCGGTGGCCCCCGCCGCACGGGCCTGCTCCAGACGGTCGGCGAGCAGTGAGCCGCCTTCGTCGAAGACACGGACGTCCGGCAGGACCTTCGAGGCGAAGTAGCCGAAGCCCTGCGCCGGCGCCATGCCCGTCCGCAGTCCGAGGACCACAAGCGGCCGGGAGTCGGCGAGCAGCCTGGCGGCCTTGGCGACGGGCCCCGGGTCGGCGAGGGTCTCCACCAGGCGGTTCAGGTTGGCGATCTCGGCGTGGACGGCCGCCTGGTACTCGTTGCGTTCGACTTCGGAGGTCGATTCGGTACGGGCGGGCAGTTCCAGGTCGCGCAGGCGGCGGCGCAGTGCCGGGTAGCCGTCGAAGCCGAGGGCGACGGCGAAGCGGGTGACGGACGGCTGGCTGACCCCGGCGAGCTGGGCGATCTCCACGCTCGACAGGTACGCCGCTTCTCCGGCGTGCCGGACCAGGCAGTGCGCGATGCGCCGCTGGGTCGGGGTGAGCCGGTGCTCCTCAAAAAGAGCGAGCAGTCGCGCCGAGGGACTGTCGTCGACCGCCATGTGCCGCTCTCCTTCGGAAGCAGTGCGTCGATCATGTACAAAAGTCCCCTCGCTGATCTTCACAGGGGTGTTTTGTACATGATCGACACGCTGGAATATCCCTGCGTCAGTTCAACGTACCGAGCACGGACTCCGCGGCCCGCACTGCGCTGCCCGACCGTACGAACTCTTCCGCGCCGGCCAGGTCCGGTGCCAGGAACCGGTCCGGACCCGCGCCGGGAACGGTCACGCGCAGCGCGTCGACCACAGCCGCGGTGGCCGGGGCCGCCGTGGTCGCGGAACCCTCGCGGCGCATGTCCAGGGCGCGGCTCGCGGTGAACAGTTCGACGGCCAGGATGCGGGCCAGATTGTCGACGGCCGTACGGAGTTTCCGCGCGGCGGACCAGCCCATGGAGACGTGGTCCTCCTGCATCGCCGAGGAGGGGATGGAGTCGACGGAGGACGGCACCGCGAGCCGCTTGCACTCGGACACAAGTGCGGCCTGGGTGTACTGAGCGATCATCAGGCCGGAGTCGACGCCCGGGTCGTCGGCCAGGAACGCCGGCAGGCCGTGCGAGCGGGTCGGGTCCAGGAGCCGGTCCGTACGACGTTCGGAAATGGACCCGAGGTCGGCGACCGCGATCGCGAGGAAGTCGAGCACGTAGGCGACGGGCGCACCGTGGAAGTTGCCGTTGGACTCGATGCGGCCGTCGGCCAGGATGACCGGGTTGTCCACGGACGCGGCCAGTTCGCGCTCGGCGACGGTCAGCGCGTGGGTGACCGTGTCGCGGCCCGCTCCGGCGACCTGCGGCGCGCAGCGCACCGAGTAGGCGTCCTGGACCCGCGGCTTATCGTCCTGGTGGTGGCCGGTGAACTGCGAACCTTCGAGCACCCGCAGCATGTTCTGCGCGCTCGCGGCCTGGCCCGGGTGCGGGCGGATGGCGTGCAGGGCCGGGTCGAGCACCTTGTCGGTGCCGAGCAGCGCCTCCAGCGTCATGGCGGCGGTGATGTCGGCCGTGGTGAAGAGGTTCTGCAGGTCGGCGATGGCCATGAGCAGCATGCCGAGCATGCCGTCGGTGCCGTTGAGGAGGGCCAGGCCCTCCTTCTCGCGCAGCTCGACGGGGGCGAGCCCGGCTGCCGCCAGGAGCTCGCCGGAGGGTTTGACGACTCCGTCGGGGCCGTACGCGAAGCCCTCGCCCATGAGCGTCAGCGCACAGTGGGACAGCGGTGCGAGGTCGCCGGAGCAGCCGAGCGATCCGTACTCGTGGACAACGGGGGTGATGTGGGCGTTGAGGAGGTCGGCCATCGACTGGGCGACTTCGGGGCGGACACCCGTACGGCCTGAGGCGACGGTCTTCAGGCGCAGGAACATCAGCGCGCGGGCGACTTCGGTCTCGACTTTCGGGCCCAGGCCGGCCGCGTGCGAACGCACGATGTTGCGCTGCAGTTTGGCCCGCAGTTCCGGGCTGATGTGGCGGGTGGCGAGGGCGCCGAAGCCGGTGGAGACGCCGTACACGGGGCGGGGTTCGGCGGCCAGCGCGTCGACGACGGCCCGGGAGGCCGCCATGGATTTGAGCGCGGACGGGGCCAGCTCGACCCGGGCGCCGTTCCGGGCGACCGCCAGGACATCCTGGGGGGTGACGCCTTCGTCGGCGAGGATGATCACAGCGGGCTCATGCAGATCCATATTCACCTGGACATTATGTGCATGGATCGCGAATAAGCCAGCTGCCGCAACGATTGCCGTGACAACTCAGGAGGTTCCCGTGGCCCGGTTGACCAGCCGACACAAGATCGTGCGCCTGGACGGGGACGACTCCGTGCTCAAGACCGACACCCTGGCCGCCGAAGAACCCCTGGACATCCGGATCTCCGGCCGCACACTGACGGTCACCATGCGCACTCCGGGCCACGACTTCGACCTGGTGGCGGGCTTCCTGGTGGGCGAGGGCGTGATCGCCGCGAAGGAGGATCTCCCGGCGCTGCGCTACTGCGCGGGCACCGACGAGCAGGGCTTCAACACGTACAACGTCGTCGACGCCAAGCTGGCGGCGCATGTGCCGCCACTGTCCGAGGGCTTGCAGCGGGGTGTGTGGACGTCCAGTTCGTGCGGCATCTGCGGCACAACGGGGGTCGAGGGCCTGCGGAAGATGCTGCGGCACGACGTCGGCGCGGACCGGACGGTCGTCACTTCAGAGGTGCTGTACGGATTGCCCGACACGTTGCGCGCGGCTCAGAAGGTGTTCGAGTCCACGGGTGGCCTGCACGCGGCCGGGTTGTTCACGGCCGAGGGTGAACTTCTGTGCGTACGGGAGGACATCGGGCGGCACAACGCCGTGGACAAGGTCGTCGGCTGGGCGTTGCGCGAGGGGCGGTTGCCGTTGTCCGGGCATGTGCTGATGGTCAGCGGGCGGGCGTCGTTCGAGCTGACGCAGAAGGCGGCGATGGCGGGGATTCCGGTGATGGCGGCGGTGTCGGCGCCTTCGGGCCTGGCGGTGGAGCTGGCCGAGGACGCCGGGGTGACGCTGGTGGGGTTTTTGCGGGGGCGGCGGGCGAATGTTTACAGCAGGGCGCATCGGGTGGCTCGGGGCTGAGCTTGAGCAGCGGGACCGCGCGCGCTACCGGTCAACGCGCGACAGAGCCGGATGACCGGTAGCGGATGCGAGCGAACACTGATCAGAGATCGTCGGGCAGCAGTCGGAAGCCGTCGTGGGGACCGGCGATCGGACGCAGCGCCCGGAAGTGCTTCCGGTCCAAGGTCAACAGGATGTTCGTGCTGTAGCGGGCGGCCAGCACCACGTTGACCGCGTCGGTGAGCCCGATCTCCAGGTCCTGGTAGCGGATGCGGGTGACCCTGGACGCGGCGATGACGTCTGCGGGTGTGTCGGCGATCTCGTACGCCCCGATGCCGCACTTCTCCACGAAGTGTTCCGAGAGGGCGATCGCGGTCTTGTCCCCCAGATGCTTGGCCACCAGGTAATCAAGCTCGGCCAGGACCATCGGTGAGATCACCAGATGTGAGGCTTCGGCGATCGCCCGCCGACAGGGCTCGTGCTCAGGGTCGTCCGCGTCGATGCTGGCGAGCAGCGCTGAGGTATCCGCGATCACGATCATCCAGTGCCGCCGAATCCTTCACCCAGGAGTTCATCCGTCCTGGAGGCCAGGCGCCCGCCGCCGCGCGCCACGGGCATGTCGCACCTCCCTATGGGCTCGCGATAACGGGTGAGGACCAGATCGACGCCCTCGCGGATGAGGTCGGCCTCGCTCCGCTCCAGGCGGCCCGCTGCTTCCTTCAGGGCGCTGGTCTGGTTGTCCTTGAGATACACAGCGGTCTGTCGCATGGACGTATTGTAAACGTATAGGTGGTGCTTCGTCCTGGGCTTTCGCGCTGCGCGAAGGACGCCTGCCGCTGTTCGGGCGCGTGTCCGATGGTCAGCGGCCAGGCGTCGTTCGAGCTGACGCGGAAGACGGAGATGGCCAGTACGCCCAGGTCCGGCACTTTCTGCGGGACCGGTCCCCGCGGTATGTCGCGGCGGCGCCCCGCACCCTGCCCCTCACCACACTGCCCGGTGACATCATCGCCGGGCAGCAGACCGTGAAGCGGGCCGACGACCTGTTGTCACGGGTCACCGCGGACCGGTGGGAGCGGCGGTCGTGCGGCGACGGGGCCACAGGGGCGCGGTTCTACGACTGGGCGGTGTTCGGGGTGGACGTCAAGGACGGCCCTCCCGCCTCGGGGTTCGCGCACGTCCTGTTGATCCGTCGGTCCGTCGGTCCGTCAGCGATCCTGATCAGGTCACCTACTTCCTGGCGCACGCCCCGGTGGCGACGACGATGGCGGTGATGGTGGCGTGTGCCGGACCGCGCTGGAAGATCGAGGAGGACAACCGGCACGGGAAACAGCTGGTGGGGCTGGACGACTATCAGGTGCGGACCTGGACGGCCTGGCATCATCAGGTCACCGCCCGCATGTTCGCCCACGCGTTTTTAGTCCTGGCCCGGCTGGGGATCGCCGACGCACACCGTATGCCGTCGTGCGAACCTGCTCCCGAAGCCGAAGCGACGGTTGACGGCACGTCGGATGACAGGTGGTCGGAGGGAAAAGACCCGGCCTGCGGTCCGGCCGGAGCATCCGGGACAGCGCGGCCCGGCTCGCGCTGATCACGGTGGACGAGGTCCAGAGGCTCCTGGCCGCCCTGGTCCTGCGGGTCGACCACGGCCGGCCGCATGTCCTGGGCTGGTTCCGGTGGCGTTTCATCCACAAGATGCGCGCGGCTCAGCTCCTACCGCCGCAGAGGCGACCCGCTCCCTGACCTCATGAATTCACGAGGCGGGCAGATGCTGGTGACGGAGTGTGAGATCAGCAAGGAAGGGTGCCCCGACCTGCAATGATTCGGCTTGTCTAGAACTGAATCGTGCAGGGAAGGAGGCACCCTTCCGGTGTCGAAGCTTACCCAGTGGTCGGATGGTCTGTCGCTGTCTGCGGGTGGACGGAAGCTGGCGGGCAAAGCGGGCGTCGTGCCGGTGCGGCGCCTGGCGGACAAGGTCGGGCTGACGGACGCGTTGTCGACGGCGTTGGTCCGGCGGGACTTCCATCCGGTCCATGACCGGGGTGAGGTGCTGGTGTCCGCGGCGTGCTCGATACTGCTGGGCTCACGCTCGATCGCGGGGATCGACGTAATGCGTCAGGCCGCACTGGTGTTGGGGCATCCGGCCTCGGCCTCCACCCTGCATCGCACCTTGGACGGTATCGGCCCCGTCCAACTGGGGAAGATCGCCTCAGCGCGGGCGAAGGTCCGCGCCCACGTGCACACCCTGCTGGATCTGCGGCCGGACGGTTTCCCCTGGATCAAGGTGGCCGGGCGCACGTTGACGGGCTGGTCCGTGCTCGACATCGACCCCGATCGTTCGCCACACCGCTCCATGCTGGGCGGTCACCCCGACTGACCTGCGGCGATACCTGGTTCCAGGTCCGCATCTTTTAGGTGTAGCCCGACCAAGCAATCACCGCAGGCCGGAGGAGTGGCACCTCATGATCGTGGACGATCAAGGTCGCAGCATTGCGGTAATTGACGCTCCGTCAATCTCGGGTTCGGTTCTTCGATGTGAATCGCATCGCACCGCTCCGTCACAGGTGGCCCACTGCCTGCTGTCGGCGGTAGGTTCGATCGCATTCGGTCACATGCATACTGCATGCATTTTGTGGCGTAGTGCACGGATTGACCGACGGGGCAGTGGCGTATCCGGGTTGCCGCGCTGGACAACCTCGTTGATGTGGCCGTGGGCCCTCGCGTCGGGGCCGACGAAAAATACCTGCCCGCCGTCGCGCGGTGAGCGGCCGTCGATCTGGTGGGGGTCCGCACAGCACAAGTCCGGGCACCAGCAGCCCGTCGACCGGTAGCCGGACTCCTGGCAGTACGCCGTCAACGGACGGCAAGCCTTCGGGGCAGCCTGTCGATCCCGGAAAGGGTGTGCCGCCAGGCAGGAAACCCGACCTCGGCGGCCCGAAGGACCTTGGCGGCAAACCCGGCGCCCCGACTCCACCAGGCAAAGGCACCGCTCCGCCCGCGGGTCCGCCCCCGCGCGGCGGGCAGGGCTTTCACCTGACACCGGACAGTTTCGACAGTGCCGCCGGCGGCATGGACCGGGCTGCGGAACGCCTTCAAGCTGCGCACGACACGCTCACTTCGAAGGCCGCAGCCAAGGGCGACTTCATGCAGAAGGACCGCCTCGGTCAGGCTTTCGCCAAGGTCTTCCAGCCCATCGCCGACGGTCACTCCCGGGCTGGGAGGACGCTGCACAAGACCGTCGTGAAGACTGGTGACGGTCTGCGGAAGAACGCCACCGGGATGCGCCAGGTTGAGCAACGAAACGCCGAGAGAATCGGTGCAGTGAATGCGCCGACTGTTTCCAATCAAGCCTTGAATGCGAGCCAGTCGAGCCGGATCCGCGATGTTCTTGAAGTCGGAGCGTAAACATTCAGCGGGTAATCGGAGCGTGATGCAGGACGCGTTTCCGTGACGGCGTGTGAGGTCCTGCTGCGGCGTGTGGTTGGATCGTCGGGT